>DATENL010000210.1:0-13352 GCA_035275105.1 Thermoleophilaceae bacterium | reverse complement strand
CCCGGGCTGCCCGTGGTCGGCGGGCTCGCCAGCGCGGGGGGCGGCCCCGGGGCGGCGGCGCTGGTGCTCGGCGGCGAGGTGGTGACGCACGGCGCGGTCGGCGTCGCGCTGACCGGCGTCGACGTTCGCCCCTGCGTGTCCCAGGGCGCGCGACCGATCGGCCCCGAGATGGTCGTCACCGCCGCTGACGGCAATTCGATCGAGGAGCTTGCGAGCAAGCCCGCCCTCGAGAGGCTGCGGGAGGCGATCGCCGACCTGGTGCCGCACGAGCAGGCGCTCGCGGCGCGCGGCCTGCTGCTCGGGATCGTGATCGACGAGAACCAGCCCGACTACGAGCGCGGCGACTTCCTGATCCGCGGGCTGCTCGGCGCCGACGAGGAGACCGGCGCGCTTCGGATCGGCGAGCGCGTGCGCGTCGGCCAGACGGTGCGGCTCCAGGTGCGCGACGGCGACTCGGCGGACGAGGACCTGCACGAGGCGCTCGCGGGGTTGCCCGGCGACGCGGCCGGGGCGCTCCTCTTCACCTGCAACGGGCGCGGGTCGCACATGTTCGAGGAGCCCGACCACGACGCCCGCGCGCTCGACGACGCGCTCGGCGGCGCGCCCGTGGCCGGCTTCTTCTGCGCGGGGGAGATCGGGCCCGTGGGCACGCGCAACTTCGTGCACGGCTTCACGGCCACGGTCGCGGTGTTCGCCTAGACGGACGCCGTCTGCGGCCGCCGCTCCGCCCACGGCGCGGCCTGCTCGAGCTGGCCGGCGAGCGACAGCAGCAGCTCCTCGCCCGAGGGCGGGCCGACGAGCTGGACGCCGATCGGCAGCCCGTCGGCGGACTGGTGGAGGGGCAGCGAGATCGCGGGCTGCCCGGTCGCGTTCAGCGGCGGCGTGAACGGCGTGAACGCGCCGGCCTTCTCGGTCAGGACGTGCATCGCGGGCCTGCCCGGATCCGGATCGAGCGACCCGAGCGGAAGCGGCGGCTGGGCCAGGGTAGGCGTGAGGAGGACGTCGTGGCCGGCCCACCACGAGACGACCGCCCGCGAGTAGACGCGCAGCCGCGTGAGGGCGGCGAGGGCGTCGACGGCGGTCATGGCCCGCGCGGCCTCGGCCATCTCGCGCGTGAGCGGCTCCACCTGGTCGAGGTCGAGCGGGTGGCCGACGATCGATCCCAGGTTGTGGACGCTCGTCCCGAGCTCAGCGGTCCACACCTGCACGAACGTGTCGACGAACTTGTCGCCGCCCCAGTCCGGCGCGCCCTCGTCGACGTCGTGGCCCAGCGACTCGAGGAGCTTCGCCGCCTGCTCGGCCGCGGCGACGCACTCGGGGTGCACGTCGGCCCCGTTGGGAGCCGCGGTGGTGAACCCGATCCGCAGCCGCCCCGGCTCGCGGTCGACGGCGTCGGCGAAGCGCCCGGCGGGCGGCGGCGGCCACGTCATGTCGCCCCACTCGTAGCCGGCGCCGACGTCCAGCCCCAGGGCGGTGTCGGCGACCGTCCAGGTCAGGAAGCCGTCGCCCGAGTTGGCGCTCGGCGACGGCACGAGCGGCGCCAGGGAGATCCTGCCGCGGCTCGGCTTGAGCCCTACGAGCCCGCAGCACGACGCCGGGATCCGGATCGACCCGCCGCCGTCGCTGCCGTGGGCGAACGCGACCATGCCGGCGGCGACCGCCGCGGCGCTGCCGCCGGACGACCCCCCGCTCGTGCGCGAGGTGTCCCACGGGTTGCGCGTCGGCCCGAAGCGGCGCGGCTCGGTGGTGGGCACGATCCCGAACTCGGGCGTGCTCGTCTTGCCCACGACGATCGCGCCGGCCTCCCGGAGCTTGCGGACGAGCCCGGTGTCGAACCGCGGCACGAAGTCGCCGGAGGCCTCGGTCCCGAAGGTGGTCCGTATGCCCTCGGTGAGCTGCGTGAGGTCCTTGATCACGATCGGGACCCCGGCGAGGGGGCGCTCGTCGCCCGCCCGTACCTGCTCGGCCTCGCCGCGCGCCCGCTCGGCGGCGAGCGTCACGACCGCGTTGATCTCGCCGTTCCGCTCGTCGATCGCCGCGAGCGCCGCCTCCACCAGCTCGCCGGACGAGACCTCGCCGGCGCGCACCGCGGCCGCCTGCTCGGTCGCCGCCATTCCCATCAGCTCCCTCGGCACCCGGCGGATGATCGCGGATGCAACCATCCGGCGCATGGACGACCGCGACCGCGCACCGGAGGGCGTCGTCCGGGTGCGGGCCGCGAACCCGTCCGCGCTGACGCTCGACGGGACGAACAGCTACGTGGTCGAGGGCTGGGTGGTGGATCCCGGTCCGGCGCTCGACGAGCACCTCGACGCGCTCGAGCGCGCTGCCGCTCCGGCGGGCGGGATCGCCGGCATCGCCATCACGCATGGACACCCCGACCACGACGAGGGCGCACCCGCCCTGGCCGAGCGCGCGGGGGGCGTGCCGGTTGTCAGGCCGGGCGACGGCGAGCAGGCCGGGCCGTTCTCCGCCGTCGCGACGCCCGGCCACGCCCCCGACCACGTCTGCCTGCTCTGGGGCCCGGTGCTGTTCAGCGGCGACACCGTGCTCGGCGAGGGGAGCGTGTTCGTCGGCGGCGACGACGGCTCCATGGCCGACTACCTCGACTCGCTGCGGCGCCTACGGGAGCTCGAGCTCGATGCGATCTGCCCGGGCCACGGTCCGTTCGTCTGGAACCCGGGCGCTCGGATCGAGGAGCACCTCAACCACCGCCTGGAGCGCGAGCGGCGCGTGCTCGCGGCGATCGACGGCGGCGCACGCTCGCTCGACGAGATCCTCGACGACGCGTGGAGCGACACCGACCTGACCGTCCACCCGATGCTGCGCTGGGCCGCGCGCCTCACCCTGGACGCGCACCTCGACAAGCTGCGCGCCGAGGGGCGGCTGCCGGAGGGCGTCTAGCCGCTCAGCCCGCGCCGCTGGCGCGGTCCACGCCGTCGAGCAGGCGCCAGTTGGCGCTGAGCGCGCGCTCGGCCTCCGCGAGGAGGGCCTCCGTGTCGGCGTCGCCATCGTCGTCGAGCAGGTCGGCTATGGCCTCGCGTCCCTCGCGCGCGTGCACGACGTCGCGCACCGCGTGGACGTCGAAGTACGCGGTCGCGCGGCCGGTCTCGAAGCCGTAGCGCTCGACCAGGCCTGCCCGCTTCGTCTCCGAGATCGCGGGCTGCGCGGCCTCGACCGCGTAGAGGGCTACGAGCGTGGGGAGGAGGTCGCGGCCGGGGTCGGACCAGGCGTCGACGCACTCGGCGGTCTCGTCCAGGGGCGCGGCGGGCTCCGAGCCCACGGCGCGCGCGAAGTCGTCCCACAGCGCCACGTGGGCCTCCTCCTCGGCGGCATGGCCGCTCGCCTCGGGCGCCAGCTCGGCCGCGTGGCGGGTGCCGTCCGCGAGCGCCCTCACGGCGTGCGCGTACTGGGCGGCGTAGAGCGCGAGCTCGTCCCGGGTGAGCGTGCCCTCCGACCAGCGCACGTAGAACGGATGGCGCAGCACGTTCCAGCGATCGGCGACTTCGTGCAGCCGGCTCCAGAAGTCCGCGTTCGAGTCCATCCAGCCCCCTTGGTCGTCGTGTGGAGCGCGGAGCCTATGCGTTGGAGCGGCCGCGCCGCGGCCGACGTCCGCAATTTGCGGGCGTGCGCGAGACGAACGTCCAGAAACCGACGCTATAGGGGCCGGAAATGGACGTTCGACTCGCTGGGCCTCGCAGCGAGCATCACGACGGCAGCGCGAGCGACCAGTTCTGGCCGACGACCTCGCTGCCGAACTCGGCGTGCGGCTCCTCGTCGACGAGCTCGAAGCCGGCCCGCTCGTAGACCCGCCGCGCGTCCCGAAGGACGTCGTTGGTCCAGAGCGTGATCGCTCGGTACCCCGCCGCGCGCGCAAAGGCCAGGCACTCGTCCACCAGCCGCGCGCCGATGCCGCGGCCGCGCGCCCACGGCTCGACGAGGAGCAGGCGCAGCTGAGCCGTCGCGTCGTCCTTCCGGACGCACAGCACGGAGCCGACGCGGGCGCCCGCCAGCTCCGCCACCCAGGCCGCCTCGCGGTCCGGGTCGCGGCTGGTCGCGAAATCGCCGACGATCCTCGCCACGAGCCCCTCGAAGCGCTCGTCCCAGCCGTACTCGTCCGCGTAGATCGCGCCGTGGCGCTCGACGATCCAGCCGAGGTCGCCGGGCGCCGGCGCCCGCAGCGTGACCCCCGGCCCGTCGCCTCGGTGCCCGAGCGCCGACTCGATCGCCGCCATCGCCGCCGTCACGCGCTCGCGCTCGCCGGGAGCCAGGGCCTCGAGGCTCGCGCCGACCCGCTCCGCGGACCGACGGTCGAGCAGCGCGAACTCGGACCGCCCCGCCTTCGTGAGCCTCACCACCTGGCGCCGTGCGTCCGCGGCGGAGCGCTCGCGCGTGACGAGGCCGTCGCGCTCGAGGCCCTTCAGGAGCCGCGACAGGTAGCCCGCGTCCATCTCGAGCGTCGCCCGCAGGTTCGCGACCTCGGTCGTCGCCGCGCGTCCGAGCTCGAACAGGACGCGCGCCTCCGGCAGCGAGCGATCCGTCTCCAGGAATCCCTCGTCGAGGGCTCCGACCCAGCGGGTGTAGAAGCGGTTGAAGGCGCGGACGTGGGCGACCTGGTCCACGCCGACACGCTCGCACATTTAGTTGACAAAGTCAACGGTCGGTCGCTCAGCGTCGGCCCTAAACTCATCGCGCGACGTGATCTCCACCAACCAGTTCAAGAACGGGACCCACATCGAGGTCGACGGGACGGTCTTCAAGATCGTCGAGTTCCAGCACGTCAAGCCCGGCAAGGGCGGCGCGTTCGTGCGCACCAAGCTCAAGCGGACCAGCGACGGCGCGGTGATCGACAAGACCTTCAGGGCCGGCGAGAAGTTCCGGCCGATCCGGACCGAGACGCGCAAGATGCAGTTCCTCTACGCCGACGGCTCCGACGCGCACTTCATGGACCTCGAGAGCTACGACCAGATCACGGTCCCGGAGGATCAGGTCAAGGAGCCGCTCAAGTGGGTGCTGCCGAGCCAGGAGGTCGAGGTCCTCTACGTGGACGAGCGGCCCGCCGACGTGCAGGTGCCGAGCGCCGTCGAGCTGGCGGTCGAGGAGACCGAGCCCGGCGTGAAGGGCGACACCGCCTCGGGCGGCGGCGACAAGCCGGCGAAGCTCGAGTCCGGCGTGACGGTTCGCGTCCCGCTGTTCGTGAACGAGGGGGACCGCGTTCGCGTCGACACACGCTCGGGCGCGTACGTCTCGCGGGCGTAGGCGCGATGCGGCGGACCGAGCAGCGCAGGGCCGCCGTGTTCGCCCTCTACCAGCGCGACGTGACCGGACGCCCGCTCGCCGAGCTTCTCGACCGGGGGGCGACGCCGTTCACGCGCGAGCTCGTGGAGGGCGTGGACGCCGACGCCGAGCGGCTCGACGCGCTGATCGAGCGCCACGCCCGCGACTGGACCCTCGACAGGATCGCCCCGCTCGAGCGGAACATCCTGCGCGTCGCGCTCCACGAGCTGCTCGAGCGCGACGACATCCCCGACGAGGTGGCCATCGACGAGGCGATCGAGTCGGCCAAGGAGCTGTGCGCCGCCGAGGCCCCGGCCTTCGTCAACGGGATCCTCGGCTCCGTGCAGCGCGAGCGGACGGCGCCAGCATGAGCGAGCTGGACGAAGCGATCGCCGAGCTGGAGCGCGCCGCGGACCGCCTGCGCGCCGGGGACGTCGAGCCCGACGAGGCGGCCGACCTCGTCGAGCGCTGCGCTCAGACAGCGGCGCGGCTCGGCGCTGCGCTGGATCGCCAGGCGGCGGCGCCGGACGAGGCCTCGGGCCAGGAGCGGCTGCTCTGAGCGCCGGTCCCGTGGAGGCGACGTACCCGGTCGAGCTCCAGCGCCGCGTCGACTCCTTCCTGGACGGACTCCGCTTCGCGCGCGAGCCGGCGACGGGTGGGCTCGAGGAGGCGATGCGCCACTCGCTGCTCGCGGGCGGCAAGCGGATCCGCCCGGTGCTCGCGCTGGCCACCGCCGAGGCCATCGGCCACGACCCCGACCACGTGCTGCCCCTCGCCGCGGCGATCGAGCTGATCCACACCTACTCGCTGATCCACGACGACCTCCCAGCGATGGACGACGACCGGCTCCGCCGCGGCCAGCCGACCTGCCATGTCGCGTTCGGGGAGGACGTCGCGATCCTCGCGGGCGACGGCCTGTTCGCCGAGGCGATCGGCCTTGTCGCGCGGCGGCAGTCGGGCGACTCGCACCACGTGCTCATGGCGCTGGCCCACCTGGTCGACGCCGCGGGGGTCGGCGGGATGGTCGGCGGCCAGTACCTGGACGTGACCGGCGACGACGACCTCGACGAGTCCGGCCTGCGCCACGTGCACGAGCTGAAGACCGGCCGGCTGATCGCCGCGTCGGTCGAATGCGTATTGATCTTGGCGGCCATCGCAACCCCTGCCACAATTCACTATGGCCGCTTCGCAGCGGAGCTGGGTGTCCTCTTCCAGATCGTCGACGACATACTCGACGTAACCGGCGACGAGGCAGCGCTCGGCAAGCCGCGGGGCTCGGACGAGCGTCAGGGCAAGCGCACCTATGTGAGCGTGTTCGGCCTCGACAGGGCTCGGGAGCTGGCCGCCGAGTCGCACGCCAAGGCGCGTGCGGCGCTCGCCGAGACCGGCGGGCAGACCGCGACGCTCGAGCAGATAACCGACTACATATTGACCCGCCAGCAGTGAGCCTTCTCGACAAGATCAACGGTCCGCAGGACCTCCACGGGCTCTCCGAAGAGGAGCTCCAGCAGGTTGCCCAGGAGGTCCGGGAGCTGGTCATCGACACGATCGGCGAGGTCGGTGGGCACTTTGGCGCCAACCTCGGTACGTGCGAGCTCGCGGTCGCCCTCCACAGCCTGCTCGACTCGCCGCGCGACAAGGTCCTCTGGGACGTCGGCCACCAGGCCTACCCGCACAAGATCCTCACCGGCCGCCGCGACCGGCTGCCAACCATCCGCAAGTACGGCGGCCTCGCGCCGTTCTGCTCGATCCCCGAGTCCGAGCACGACATCATGGGCGCCGGCCACGCGTCGACCTCGGTCTCGTACGCGGTCGGGCTCAAGGAGGCCATGCGCCAGGGCCTCGAGCGCGACGGCAAGGTCGTCGCCGTGATCGGCGACGGCGCGCTCACCGGCGGCGTCGCGTTCGAGGCGCTCCACAACGCCGGCGGCATGGACCTGCCGATCGTGATCGTGCTGAACGACAACGGCATGTCGATCGCGCCGAACGTCGGCTCCCTGTCGCGCTACTTCAACCGGATCCGGCTGAACCCGCAGATGCACCGCGCGCGCGAGGCCGTCGAGACCGGCCTCACCAAGATCCCCGCGGGCATCGGCGAGCGCTTCGAGCGGCTCGGTCCACAGCTCAAGGAGTCGATCAAGGCGTTCTGGGCGCCCGGCCTGTTCTTCGAGGAGCTCGACCTCGCGTACGTCGGCGTGATCGACGGGCACGACGTCGGCGCCATGCGCGAGGCGATCGGCGAGGCGCTCGAGGCCGACCGGCCCGTCGTCGTCCACATCAAGACCGTGAAGGGCAAGGGCTTCGCCCCGGCCGAGGAGGGCGGCCTCGAGGGCATGGAGAAGTGGCACGCCGCCAAGCCGGCGTCGATCGTGGACCGGAAGGCGGCGCCGAAGAAGGACCCGGCCGCGGCCAGCAGCGATCCGCCCGCCCCGCCGCAGTACACGACCGTCTTCGGCGAGGCGCTCGTGCGCGAGTGCGAGCGCGACGAGCGCGTGATCGGGATCACGGCCGCCATGAACTCGGGCACCGGGCTCAACATCCTCCAGCGCGAGCTCCCGGAGCGCTACTACGACGTCGGCATCGCCGAGCAGCACGCGGTGCTGTTCGCCTCGGGCCTGGCGCTAGGCGGTGCCAAGCCGGTCGCGGCGATCTACTCGACCTTCCTCCAGCGCGCCTACGACCAGATAGTCCACGACGTCTGCCTCCAGCGGCTGAACGTGGTCTTCGCGATGGACCGCGCCGGGCTGGTCGGCGACGACGGCCCGACGCACCACGGCGCGTTCGACATCGCCTACATGCGCTGCCTGCCGAACATCACCCTGATGGCGCCGCGAGACGAGGCGATGCTGGTCGACATGCTCCACACCGCGGTGCAGTTCGACGACGGTGCGATCGCGCTCCGGTACCCGCGCGGCGAGGCCGAGGGCGTGCCGATCCCCACCGAGCCGCGCGCCGTCGAGATCGGCCGTGGCGAGGTGCTCCAGGAGGGCGAGCGCGTGGCGCTCCTGGGCTACGGGCTGGGCGTGTCGGTCGCGCGCCGGGCCGCTGAGCTGCTCGAGGAGCACGACCTGTCGGTGACCGTCGCGGACGCGCGCTTCGCCAAGCCGCTCGACGCCGAGCTGATCGGGACGCTCGCCGCCGAGCACGAGCTGATCGTGACGATCGAGGACGGCGTCGTGCAGGGCGGGTTCGGCTCCGCCGTCGCCGAGCACCTGATGGACCGGGACCTGGGCGGCGAGACCCGGCTCCTGCGCGTCGGCCTGCCGGACCGCTACGTGACCCACGGCAAGCCGGCGCTGCTGCACGCCGAGGTCGGGTTGACGCCCGAGGCCGTCGTCGAGCGGGTGCTCGAGGCTGTCGACGCGCGAGTTCTGCTGTCGTAGGGCTTAGGCTCGAGCCGTGCACGATCACGGGCACGCGCACGGACGGGCATCGGCGAGCGCCGACGCCCGGAAGCTCGCACTCGCCCTCGCCCTGATCCTCGGCTTCATGGCGGTCGAGGTGGTGGCCGGGATCGTCGCCGGGTCGCTGGCGCTCCTGTCGGACGCCGCGCACATGCTCACCGACGCCGCCGCCATCGGCCTCTCCCTGGTGGCCGCCAAGCTGGCCGCGAGACCCGCCCGGGGCGCGATGACCTACGGGCTCGGCCGCGCCGAGATCCTGTCCGCGCAGGCGAACGGCGTCACGCTCCTCGTGCTCGCGGCGTTCGTGGCGTACGAGGGCGTGCGGCGGCTCGTCTCGCCGCCGGACGTCGACGCCTCGTTGGTGCTTGTGGTGGCCGTCGCCGGCATCGGGGTGAACCTGGTCGCCGCGTGGGTCCTCGCCCGCGCGGAGCGGCGCAGCCTCAACGTGGAGGGCTCGCTCCAGCACGTCGTGACCGACCTCTACGCGTTCATCGGCACCGCCGTCGCGGCGGTAGTGATCCTGGCCACCGGCTTCGACCGCGCGGACCCGCTCGTCTCGCTCCTGATCGCCGCGCTGATGGTCAGGTCGGGCTACGGGCTCGTGCGCGCGTCGGGGCGCGTGTTCCTCGAGGCCGCGCCCGAGGGCGTGGACCCCGATGCGATCGGCAACGCGCTCGCGCGCCACCCCGGCGTGGTCGAGGTCCACGACCTCCACGTCTGGGAGGTCACCTCGGGCTTCCCCGCCCTCTCGGCCCACGTCCTGGTCGGCCGCGACACCGACTGCCATGCCACCCGCGAGTCCCTGGAGCGCGTGCTCCACGACCACTTCGCCATCGACCACACGACCCTCCAGGTGGAGCACGAAGGGGCAAAGCTCCTCCAGGTGGAGGGCCTGCACCCCGAGCGGACGGGCTAGGGCGAACTAAGGACGAGGCGGGAGGCAGCCCAGCCCGGAGCACGACAAGGGCAGTAGAGGGGGGAGGACCGGCGAGGCCAATCGGGCGGGTGGCGCGGGACGCCGGAAGGATGTCCCAGCGACAGGACCCGCCCGCCACGGCAAGAAGCAGGGCACCCTCAAAGTCGAAACGGCCCGCCAGAAAGGCGGACCGCTTCGGGGAGGAGTGATGCGTATGTTGTGATCGCTGAGAGGAAGCTTGTGTCTGCAAGCTACCCGTAACCCGTGGAAACTTGTGTGCGCGGCGGCACACTTGCTGCGCGCGGGTACGCTCCCGCCGTGCCCAAGTCACGACTCGACGCCCTGCTCGTCCAGCGCGGCCTCTTCGACACCCGCTCGCGGGCCGCCGCGGCGGTCCTCGCGGGCTCGGTCAGGGTCGGCTCGGACGGCCGGCCAGCCGAGAAGCCCGGCCAGATGGTTCGCGACGACCTGGAGGTCGCGGTCGACGCCCCGCCGCCGTTCGTGTCCCGTGGGGGCACCAAGCTCGCCAACGCGCTCGACCACCTGGGGATCGACCCGACGGGGCGTCGCTGCCTCGACGTCGGCGCTTCGACCGGCGGCTTCACCGACTGCCTGCTGAAGCGCGGCGCGGCCCATGTGATCGCGCTCGACGTGGCCTACGGCGAGCTCGACTGGGGCCTCCGCAACGACCCCCGTGTGACGGTTGTCGAGCGCGCCAACGCCCGTGGCATCGAGCCGAAGATCCTCCCCTACGCGCCCGACTTCGTCGTCGTGGACGTCTCGTTCATCTCGCTGCTCAAGGTGCTCCCGGCGGCCCTCCGCGCGAGCGCTCCGGAGTTCGACTGCCTGGCGCTCGTCAAGCCTCAGTTCGAGGTCGGCCGCGAGCGCGTCGGCAAGGGCGGCGTGGTCCGCTCGGCCGAGCTGCGCCGCGAGGCCCTGGCGACCGTCGCGTCGGGCATCGCGGACGACGGCTGGTCGGTGCTCGGCTTCGCGTCGTCGGAGCTGCCCGGCCCGGCGGGCAACCGCGAGTCGTTCGTGTGGGTCGCGGAGCCGGGCCGCGACGGGACGCGCACCGACCTCGAGACCGCGGCAGCCGAGGTGGAGCCGTGACCGCCCCGCGGTCGATCGCGGTCTTCACGCACGAGTATCCGCAGGACACGCGCGACGGCGTCGCACGCCTGGTGGACGCCGCGATGGAGCGCGGCGTGCAGGTCTGCATGTCGTCCCGCGAGGCCGAGAAGCTCGCGCTGGACCAGCGCGAGCAGTGCGTGCTCGACGAGAACCCGGCGGGACCGGCGGACCTGGCCGTCGTGTTCGGCGGCGACGGGACGATCCTCAGCGCGCTGCG
The DNA here is from genome assembly GCA_035275105.1 of Thermoleophilaceae bacterium. Lineage (GTDB taxonomy): Bacteria > Actinomycetota > Thermoleophilia > Solirubrobacterales > Thermoleophilaceae > AC-37. The sequence goes on along the minus strand of DATENL010000210.1, from coordinate 2,407 downwards.
CGCCGCCGCCGCCAGCCGCGCGCCCGTCTTCGCCTTCAACTACGGCGCGATCGGCTTCCTGTCGACCGTCGAGCGCGACCAGCTCGACGAGGGTGTCGAGCGCGTCCTCGACGGCCGCTTCGACGTCCTGCCGATGCCCGCGCTCGAGGTCGAGATCGAGGGCGAGCGGCGCATCGGCGTGAACGACATCTCGTTCCAGCGCCGCGCGAGCAACCGGGTCGCGCGGCTGGAGTACTCGGTGGGCGCGGAGCAGCTCGGGATCGTCCGCTGCGACGGCCTGGTGGCCGCCACGCCCGTCGGCTCGACCGGCTACAACCTCGCCAACGGCGGCCCGGTCCTGGCGTGGGGCGTGGAGGGCTTCGTGGTCTCGTTCATCGCCCCGCACACTCTCACGGCGCGAGCGCTGGTGGTCGCCCCCGACGACACGCTCACCGTGACCAACGTGTCCGAGCGCGACGCCGTCGACATCACCACGGACGGGCGCCCGGTGGGGGAGCTCGGCTGCGGGGAGCGGCTCGAGCTGTGCTTCCGCGACGACCAGGTGCTCCTCGCCCAGACCGACGGCGCGACCTTCTACCACCGCTTCCGCGAGAAGTTCGGCCGGCTCGCGTACTAGAGGATCCCGCGACCCTGCTCGAGGGCGGCGAGGTACTGCGCGAGGCGCCTCGCGCGCGTCTCGGGCCGCTTGGCGTCGTGCAGCCGGTACAGGATCGCGTAGCGGTTCTGGCTGTTCAGCCCCTCGAACGTCGCGCGGGCGCGCGGACGCGCCCGAAGCTCGCGCCGCAGGTCGTCGGGCACCTCGATCGTCCGCTGCGACTCGTACGCCGCCTCCCAGCGGCCGTCGGCCCGGGCGCGCTCGACCTCGCGCATCCCGGCCGGTTTCATCCGCCCCTCCTCGATCAGCCGGGTCGCGGTGTCGCGGTTGATCCGCGACCACCTGCTGCGCGCGCGGCGCGGGGTGAACTTCTGGAGGAACCACGACTCGTCGTGCGCGCGGCGCAGGCCGTCGATCCAGCCGTACGAGAGCGCGATCTCGAGCACCTCGGGATAGGCGACCGTCGGGATCCCGGACGCCTTCTTCGCCATCTTGATCCAGACGCCGTCGACGGAGTCGTGGTTGTCGGCGAGCCAGCGGTCCCACTCCTCCGGCGAGGCGAACGCGTGCGTGGGCATGTGAGCGTCCATTTCGTACACCTATAGCCGTATGAAATGGACTCTGACGCTGCTGGCGGTCGCGGCGGCCGTCGCCGCCGCCGTGATCCTGCTCGGCGGCCGGTCCGATGACGGCGACGACCGAGGCGCCGGGCGCGCTCCCGCGCCGCCTCCGCTCCCGCCGGCCGCGACGCCCCCGCCGCCCTCGGCGGGCTTCGAGGTGGCGCTCCAGGACGATCCCGTCTTCGTGCGCCGCCACTACTACGACCGCGAGCGCGCGTTCGAGGACGTCCGCCGCCTGGGGGTCACCTGGGTGCGGATGAACGTGCTGTGGGGCCGCACGTCAGGCCGCTCGCGCACCGAGCGCACGCCGCCCGCGAGGCCCCGCTACGACTTCGTCTCGTATGACCTGGCGGTCGCCGCCGCGCGCCGCCACGGGCTTCGGGTCGAGCTGACCCTCACGGGGCCCGCGCCGGCCTGGGCCACCGCCGACGGGCGCTACGGCCACCTGCGGCCCGACGCCCGGGCGTTCGGCCACTTCGCCGGGGTCGTGGCGCGCCACTTCCGCCGCACCGTCGCGCGCTACTCGATCTGGAACGAGCCGAACTTCGACGAGTTCCTCACCCCGCTGTCCGAGTCGCCCGCGATCTACCGGCGCCTCTACGAGCGTGCGCTGCCGGCGATCAAGCGCGTCAACCCGCGCGCGCAGGTGCTGATCGGCGAGACCGCGCCGTACGGGATCCGCGGCCGCGTGATGCCCCCGCTCGCGTTCCTGCGCGCAGTGGCGTGCGCGCGCTCCGACTACGCGCCGGCGCGCCGCTGCCCCGAGCTGCGCGCCGACGGCTACGCACACCACCCGTATCAGTTCGAGACCCCGCCGGAGCGAACCGAGCCGGGCGCCGACACCGCCCAGATCGGATCGCTCGACCGCCTGACGAGCGCGCTCGACCGTCTGGCCGGGGCCGGCCTCTTGGCGACCCCGTCGGGCGCGCCGCTGCCGGTCTACCTCACGGAGTTCGGCTACTTCCGTCGCGGCGGCCGGGCGCTCAGCGAGGCGCGGCGGGCCGACTACCTGCCGCGCGCCTACGCGGTCGCGGCGCGCCGCTATCCGCGGGTCCGCCAGCTGCTCCAGTACCAGCTCGCCTCGCCGCCGGCGGGCTACTTCGGCTCGCACTTCAACACCGGCCTGATCGGGCGCGAGGGCGCGCGCACGCCGGCGTTCGGCGCGCTCCGCGCCTGGGCGGCGCGGGAGGCC
>DATENL010000209.1:0-13197 GCA_035275105.1 Thermoleophilaceae bacterium | reverse complement strand
TTGTTGCGCGCAACAAGTGGCCTGGCCCCTGTTGCACTAGCGCGCTGTTGCGACGCCCGTCACGAGCGGGCGGACGATCGGCGGTGCCTTCGGGATGCGCCCGTCGCGGTGCGACTGGACGTCCAGGGGCGACGCCTCGATCGTTTGGAGCGTCGGCCGGTTGCAGTTGCACCCGTGGCCGAACCTGACCCACAATGGATGCAGGCGGTCCTGCCACCTCGCCAGGCCCGGGTCCTCCGAGCGCACGTGCTCGACGAAGATGAACCGGCCGCCCGGGCGCAGCACGCGGTCGATCTCCGAGAGCGCGCGAACCGGGTCCGTCACCGTGCACAGCACGAGCGTCGCGACCGCGGTGTCGAACGAGTCGTCCTCGAACGGGAGCGCCTCGGCCGGGGCCTCGACGATCTCGACGCTCAGGTCGCTGTCGGCGGCCTTGCGCCGGAGCTGCTTGGCCATCGGCTCCTCCGGCTCGGTGCACACGAGCCGCTCGACCGAGCGCGGGTAGTGCTGGAGGTTCACGCCGGTCCCGGCGCCGATCTCCACCACGCTCCCGCTGGCGCCGGCCAGCATCTCGCGGCGGATGTCGCCGAAGAAGCTCTCCTCCATCCGCGACTGGAAGGTGTCGTAGCCCGCCGCGAAGATCCGTCCCCAGAGGCTCATCGTGCCTCGAATGGTGCCAGCATTCGGTCCTCAACTCAGCGGAGAGGAAGAATCCACATGCTCGAGGGCCTCGTCCAGCACGACCACCCGCTCACGCTCCAGCACATCCTCCGGCGGATGCGCCGGATGTACGGCGACAGCGAGGTCGTCACGCTCACCGACGACGGGACGGTGCGCGCGAGCTTCGCCGAGGTCTGCGATCGGATCGACAGGCTCGCGAACGCGCTTCGCTCGCTGGGGGTGGGGGAGGGCGACCGGGTGGCGACGTTCGCCTGGAACTCCCAGCGGCACCTGGAGGCGTACATGGCCGCGCCGTGCATGGGGGCGGTGCTCCACACGCTCAACATCCGTCTGTTCGAGGAGCAGCTGACCTACATCGCCAACCACGCCGAGGACAAGATCGTGCTCGTCGACGACTCGCTCGTCCCGGCGCTCGAGAAGGTCGCGCCGACGTTCGAGACCGTCGAGCACTACGTGATCATGGGCGACGGCGACGCGGGCTCCCTGCCGAACGCGATCCGCTACGAGGATCTGATCGCGGACCAGCCGGCGAGCTTCGACTACCCCGAGCTCGACGACCGCGCCGCGGCCGGGCTCTGCTACACGAGCGGGACGACGGGCAACCCGAAGGGCGTCCTCTACTCGCACCGCTCGAACGTGCTCCACGCGCTCGGGTCGTGCCTCGCGGACGCGCTCGCGCTGTCGAACGCCGACCGCGTGCTGCCGGTCGTGCCGATGTTCCACGCGAACGCGTGGGGGCTCCCGCACGCCTCGCTCTTCATCGGCGCGGACATGGTCATGCCGTCGCGCTTCCTCCAGCCCGAGCCGCTGGCGCGGCTGATCGAGCAGGAGCGGGTGACGGTCGCCGCCGCCGTGCCGACGATCTGGTCCGACCTGCTGCGCTGGGCCGACCAGAACAAGCCGGACCTCTCGAGCCTGCGGGTCGTCCCGTGCGGTGGCGCCGCCGTTCCGCTCGAGCTGATGAAGCAGTGGCAGGAGCGTCACGACGTGTACGTGCTCCAGGCGTGGGGGATGACCGAGACGAGCCCCGTCGGGTCGGTGGCGCGGCCGCCGCGCGGCGTCGAGGGCGACGACCAGTGGGAGCACCGTGCGAAGGCGGGGCGGATCCTCCCGCTCGTCGAGGCGCGGATCGTCGACGACGACGGCAACGAGGTCGACTGGGACGGGGAGTCGACCGGCGAGCTCGAGGTACGCGGGCCGTGGATCGCGTCCGACTACTACAACGACCCGGCCGGCAGCGAGAAGTTCCACGACGGCTGGCTGCGCACCGGTGACATCGCCGCGATCGACGGCCACGGCGCGATCCGGATCACCGACAGGGCGAAGGACGTCATCAAGTCGGGCGGCGAGTGGATCTCGTCGGTCGACCTGGAGGGCGAGCTGATGGCGCACCCAGGGGTGCTCGAGGCGGCCGTGATCGCGAAGCCTGACGAGCGCTGGACCGAGCGCCCGCTCGCCTGCGTCGTGCGCACCGACGACTCGGACGTGTCCGCCGACGACCTCTGCGAGCACCTCAGCTCGCGCGTCGCCAAGTGGTGGGTGCCCGACGAGTTCGCGTTCATCGACGAGGTGCCCAAGACGAGCGTCGGGAAGTTCGACAAGAAGGTCCTCCGCAAGCGGCTGGAGGAGGGCGACCTCCAGCGCGAGCCGGTCGGCGCCGCGGAGCGGTAGCGAGCCCAAGCGGGATCCCCGCCGGTCGGTCACCCCCGAATGGGGGGAAGACCGTTTAGCGGAGCCCATCTGGGGAGACTCCGGGCATAGGCGGCGGCCGCGGCGTATGCCCTCCCCCCGGCAGTCGCGACCGCGCCAGCCGACAGGGCTCGTAGCGGCGCGCCAGGCCTCGCGCCTGGTGTCCCGCTACGGGCTGCCGTTCTCCGTGGGGTAGCCGAGCCGCTCCCAGGTGCCCACGCCGCCCGGGACCACGTGCAGGACGCGCTCGGCGCCGAGCCGCTGCAGCAGGCTCGCCGCCACGGCGCTCCGCTGACCCGACATGCAGATCGCGGCGATCGGGCGCGACGGGTCGAGGCCGTCCGGGAGCGCGTCGATGTCGTGGTAGGGGCGATGGCTGGACCTGGGGATGCGGCGCTCGCGCCACTCCTTCTCCTCGCGCACGTCGAGGATCTGGACGTCGCCGCCCAGCGCGTGCAGCTCCTCGACTCCCACCCGCGGGATCCGCTCCACGTCCCGGCCCTCGGCGCGCCAGCTCGTCAGCCCGCCGGCGAGGAACCCGCCTAGCTGGGTGACGCCGACCGCCACGGCGAGCCGCGCGGCCTCGTGCCCGTCGGCGTCGTCGCGCCCGACGAAGACGATCTCGTCCTCTCCCTCGGCGATCCACGCGAGCTTGGTGCCGAATCCCGAGCGCATCATCGTGTTCGACACCGAGCCGGGCACGTGCGCGTCGTCGAACTGGAAGTCGGTCCGGACGTCCACGACCAGCGCGCCGTCGCGGCGCTTGCTCTCGACCTGCCGGGGCGTGAGCGGCAGCATCTCGGCGCCGCGGGTGACCAGCGGTCCGCGGTTGAGCGCAACGATCGACTTGAAGTTGGGCGGCTGCGGGGCGAGCGACGCGATCGCGCGTTCCACGAAACGCGACTCGTCGGTCTCCGCGAGCAGCGCGTTGTGGCGGCGCTCGTAGCCGATCGTGGTCGAGACCTTCATGTCCATGCCCGGGCCGCCGCAGAGCGAGCCGCCGAGGTGGCCGGGCCACACCTCGCACTCGTCGGGAAGCGTGAGCAGCCGCTCGTGCAGGCTGCGGAACATCGCGCGGGCGCCGTCCTCTGGCTCGACCGCGAGGTCGGGACGCGCGACGTCGTTCACGAACAGCGTGTCCCCGGTCAGGACCGCCCACGGCTCGTCGCCGCGGTCGGTGTCCACGAGGGCGAACGCGGTGTGCTCCGGGCGGTGGCCGGGCGTGTGGACGGCGCGCACCCGGACGGCGCCGAGCTCGAGCTCCCAGCCGTCGTCGAACGGCTCGTGCTCGTACTCGGCCGCGCCCGCGCGGTGGACGTGGATGACGGCGCCGGTGGCGGCGCTCAGACGACCGTGGCCAGAGACGTGGTCGGCGTGGGTGTGGGTCTCGAGCACGTGCTCGATCTCGACTCCGACGTAGCGCGCGAGCTCGAGGTACGGCTCGATGTCGAAACGCGGGTCGACGACCGCCGCGCAGCCGGCGTCCTCGTCGCCCACGAGGTAGGACGCGCAGCCGAGGTCGTCGTGCACGATCTGACGGAAGACCACGCGGGCAAGCATAATTCCGGGCGACGCGCGCGATGGACGTCTTCCGCACACCCGACGACCGCTTCGAGGGGCTGCCCGGCTACCCGTTCGAGCCGCACTACGCGGAGGTCGACGGCCTGCGCCTGCACTACGTGGACGAGGGCGAGGGGCGGCCGTTCGTCTGCTTCCACGGCGAGCCGAGCTGGGCCTACCTCTACCGGAAGATGGTCCCGCCGTTCGTGGCCGCCGGCAACCGCGCGATCTGCCCCGACTACGCCGGCTTCGGCCGCTCGGACAAGCCGACCGACCGCGGCTGGTACACGTACGACCGCCACGTCGAGCTGATGACGAAGCTGCTCGAGGAGCTCGACGTCCGCGACGCCGTGGTCGTCGTCCAGGACTGGGGCGGGCCGATCGGGCTGCGCTGGGCGATGGAGAACCAGGAGCGCGTGGGGGCGCTGGCGATCCTCAACACCGGGCTGTTCACCGGGCGCGTGAGCAAGGGGTTCATGGCCTGGCGCGACTTCGCGGAGCGCAACCCCGACCTCCCGGTGGGCTTCGTGATCCAGGGCGCGACGGCGACCGACCTGCCCGACGACGTCGTCGTGGGCTACGACGCCCCGTTCCCGAACGCGGAGTCGAAGGCGGGCGCGGCGCAGTTCCCGCTGATCGTGCCGACCTCGGAGGACGCGCCCGGCGCCGCCGAGATGGTGAGGGTCCACGAGGAGCTCTCGCGCTGGGACAGGCCGGCGGTGGTCGCGTTCTCCGACTCGGACCCCGTGTTCCCCTACCCGCGCTCGGGCGAGCGCTTCACCGACACGATCCCCACCGCCGGCGAGCAGCTGAAGATCGAGGGCGCGGCCCATTTCCTCCAGGAGGACCGCGGCGAGCAGATCGCCGAGGCGATCCTGGAGCGCCTCGGCTAGGGGGCGCCCGCTCCGAGAGCGCCGAGGGCCCAGCCTCGCGGCCGGGCCCTCGGACACCTCAGGGGGGAGTCCTGGCTACGGCGCCGGGGGCGTCTCCCCGCCGCCGTCATCGCCGCCCTCGTCGTCGCCCGGATCCTCCGGAGCGGGGGGCGGCTTGGGCGCGCCCTTGTCGACGAGCCGCTTCGCCACGAGCGGCTGGGCGGGGTCGGGCGCGGCGCCCTTCGCGATGCGCGACTGGACGAGCACGCGGTCGCCGACCGCGACGTCCGCGAGGTCGCGCGTGCCGTCGCCGTTGACGTCGCGCACGACGATGCGGGCACTCGAGACGTCCACCGTGACGGTCTGGTCCCGCAGCGCGCGGCCGTGGTGGTTCGCGTGCTTCACGAGGACGTCGACGGTGCCGTCGCCGACCGCGGAAACCGTGCCCTTGATGTTGAGCGCACGGGTCCTCGGGGCCTTCGGCTTCTTGCCGTGCTCGCCGGTGTCAGCCTTCCCGCCGTGCTCGACCCCGCCACGAGGTCCGTGGGCCGGGCCCTTGCCCGCCGCCGCCGCGGGCAGCGCCAGCGCGGCGACCACCCCCAGCGCCACGAGCGGGCGCGTGAACTTCGGCTTCATGTGTTGCCTCCTTCGGAAACCGGGCTGCCTCCGCGTCCCGCGGAGGCCCCTGGGCTTTGCGCCCCCGCCTCGCGACGGGTTTGCCCTTTCGAGAAGCTCTCGCTTCCTTGGTTATCAACACCCCGGGGGGCGTTCGGTTGGACGTTCGCCATGCGCTGGACGCATGTGCGATTGCGCGAGTGGACGAGTGCGGCTGAGAGGACTCGAACCTCCACGGGGTTGCCCCCACGGCGACCTGAACGCCGCGCGTCTGCCAATTCCGCCACAGCCGCCTGCGGCGTGGGAGTGTAGTTAGTCCCGCCTACTGCGCGGCCGGCGTCTTCTCGCGGTCCGCCACCCGCGAGAACGTGCCGAAGAAGCGGTCCCAGTACGGGGCGCTGATGCCGAATCCGGTGCTGTCGTCCTGGAAGTGGTGGCGCATGTGGAGCTCTCGCAGGCGCCTGCCGAACCAGGTCTTCGGCTTGTGGTGGTGCAGGTGGTAGTGGGTCATGTCGTAGATGAGGTAGCCCGCCAGGAAGCCGCCCGAGAACGGGAGGAAGAGGGGCGAGCCGAGCACCGCGTAGAAGCCGAGCACGAACAGGGACGACAGCGGCACGCTCACGGACGGGGGCATGACCAGGCGAAGCGGATCGTTCGGGTGGTCGTGGTGCACGCCGTGGATGATCCAGTGGAGCCGCGCGCCGAAGCCGTGCTCTGGCTCGAAGTGGAAGATCACGCGGTGGATCCAGTACTCGGACAGGGTCCAGAACGCGTATCCGCCCGCCACCAGTCCGACGAAGGCGAGCGCGCCCACCTCGCCGACAGCGAGGCCGAGCATCACGGCGATCGCGGGCACGAAGATGATCACGGGCACGGCCGGATGGACGCGCGAGAGCTTGTCCAGCAGGTCGGACTCGAACATCCGCGGCGAGGCGCGAAGCACGTCTGTTCTGCGGGCCTCCATATCGGACGCGATGCTAGCGCCAGCAGGCGCGGAAGTCAGGCCAGCGGACGTTCGACTCTCCGGCTTGACTCCGGCTGACGCACGCCTGCAAGACCCCGCCCAGACGGTGCGGGCCGCAGCTAAATTGGCTGGAAATGCCGCATCTTTCCCAGGATCGCCGGCACCAGGTCCGGCGCCGGCGCGCGGTGGCGGTGCTCGGCCTGCTCCTCCTCGTCGCCTCGATCGTCATCGAGGCCGGCGGCTCGATCAGCCGCCCGAACGCCGCCGGCGGCCCGGTCGCCCCGCGCGGCGGGCCCGGCGCCATCGGCGAGCTTGCGCGGCGGACCGCGCAGCACGACCGCGCGGTCGATCGCGTGCTGGCCTACACGCCGTACGTGACCAGCGGAGGCGGCCGCAAGCGGGAGATCGCGCTCACCTTCGACGACGGCCCCGGCCCCTACACGCCCAAGGTCCTGCGGGTGCTCCAGCGGATGGACGCGAAGGCCACGTTCTTCGAGGTCGGCTTCATGGAGCGCTGGTTCCACTCGGCAACCACCCGGGCCATCCGCGACGGGCACGTGGTCGGCGACCACACGGAGAGGCACGCCCAGCTCGGCCGCCTGTCGCGACCGTCGCAGCGCAAGCAGATCGTCGGCCAGTCCGACTGGCTGGCGAAGCTCGGCCTGCCGCGGCCGCGGCTCTTCAGGCCGCCGTTCGGCTCGTTCGACAACCGCACCTTCCGGGTGCTCCGGCGCAACCGGATGCTGATGGTGCTGTGGTCGGTCGACTCCCAGGACTACCGCCGGCCCGGGGTGAAGGCCATCGTCCGGCGCGTGCTCGCGGGCGCCCACCCCGGCGCCATCGTGCTGTTGCACGACGCCGGCGGCTCGCGCGCACAGACCGTGGCCGCGCTGCCCGAGATCGTGCGGAAGCTGCGCCGGCGCGGCTACCGCCTGGTGACCGTCCCGCAGCTGCTCGAGGACGACCCGCCGCCGCGCGGCCAGCCGCTCCCGCACTACCTCGGCGGCGCGGGCTGAGTGCGCCGGCTGCCGGGGGAGCCGGCGCACCCATCCACGGCTACGAGCAGATCGAGCTCGGCTTCGACGTGGAGCAGCGGTTGTCCACGAACGAGATCTTCGTGCCGACCTTGTCCCAGCTGATGTCGAACGGCTCGTCCTGGTCCAGCCCGTTCGCCTGAATCAGCAGGTTGTGCTCCGGCGTGCCCTCGACGCCCTTCGTCACGACGATGCCGCCGCTGGCGAACGACGGGTGGCCCTTCTGCCGATTCCGGTACAGCCCGTTGCCCGCGACGGTGGTGTCACGTGCGCCGATCAGGCCGATCCCGAGCCCCGAGATCGCCGGCTCGCCCTCGTCCGGCTCGCCGGCGCAGGCCTTGTTGTTCTGCGCGATGGCGTTGTTCGTGATCGTCCACTTGCGCGCCGGGCCGGGCGCGTCGGCCAGCACGAGGATGCCGGCGCAGTTCGCCTTGATGATGTTCTTGCGAACGTGGCCCTGCGAGGCGCTCCGCAGCAGGATGCCCTCGCCGTGGTTGCCCTTGACGTAGTTGCCGCGAATCGTGGCGTTGGCCTCGGGCGAGTCGCCCACGTAGAGGCCCGGAGCCCCGCTGCGCTGCACGTCGTTGTTGATGTACTTCGTGCCGCGAGAGGTGTTCGCGAACGACCCGTACCCGCCGTTGTCGAGCAGGTGGAGGGCCCGGATGATCGTCTGCTTGCCGCCATAGATGAAGACGCCGTCGCCGCTGAAGCCCTCGACGTTCAGGTGCCTCACGATCACGCCGCGCACGAGCTTGACGACGTCGGGCGGACCGCCGGCCGGAACCGCGACCTGACCGTGGATGCAGATGCCGGTCACGGCGCCCTCGCTGAACTGGTTGCAGAGGGTGTTCGGCGGGGTCGCGGGCTGCTTCAGCACGGCGCCGCGCTCGCCCTCGAGCAGGATGTCGTTCTTGGCGATTTCGAGCGACTCGCGGTAGACGCCCTCCTTGACGCGCACGATGTCGCCGGGGCTGGAGGCGTTGATCGCCGCCTGGATCGACTTGCCCGGCTTGACGACCCGGGTCTTCGCGGACGCGCCCGGCACCAGCACCAGCGCTCCCGTCAGGACCGCGGCCAGGACGGCCGCGCCTCTCGCTGTCTTCACTGTGCAGTCCTTCCTTTCGCGATAAGCGTGCGGAGATAGCAGGAGTTCGTAAAGGCGTCGAGCGACCGGCCCCGGAACGATGGCACTAGGAGGGGACGATGCGGCCGAGCTTCGGCTCGAGCCCGTGGAGGTCGTACGCGAGGAACTTGCTGAACAGGCGGTGCTCCACGCCGTGGAAGTCCGACGAGCCCGTGGCGAGCAGGTCGCGCTCGGCGCAGCGCTCGGCCAGCAACCGCGTCTGGTCGGCGTCGTGGGTGGGGTAGAAGACCTCCACGCCGTCGAGGCCCTGCTCGGCGAAGCGGTCGATCGCGTCGAGAACCTCGTCGGACGCGTCGATGTCCCAGAACGGGTGCGCCCAGATGGCGACGCCGCCGGCCTCGTGGATCCAGGCGATCGCCTCGCCGACCGTCGGGTGGGTCCTGGCGACGTAGGCGGGCTTGCCCTGGATCAGGAAGTCGGGCAGGAAGGACGAGACGTCGGTGTAGCCCTCGGCCTGGAGCCGCTCGGCGTTCGCCGGATGCTGGAGCACGGCGGCCGAGAGGTGCGGCCGGCCGATCGGCTTGCCGGCGGCGCGGCGCGCGTCGAGGGGGGCCGGGTCGACCTCGTAGCCCAGCTCCTGCAGCCGCTCGCCCATCCGGTCCGCGCGCCGCACGCGGTCCTCGCGAGCGTCGAGCAGCCGCTCGGCGAGCGTCGAGTCGGTGTGGTCGATCCCGTAGCCGAGCACGTGCAGGTCCTCGTGCGGGCCCTCGACAGCGGAGACCTCGGTGGCCGGGACGACGGTGACCCCGACCCGCGCTCCCGTGTCGAGCGCCTCCTGCACGCCGTCGATCGTGTCGTGGTCCGACAGCGCGAGCAGCTCGACGCCGGCCTCGCGCGCGTAGCCGACCACCTCCGCCGCGAGGTGGTTGCCGTCCGAATGGATCGAGTGCGACTGGAGGTCGAATATCGGGCCAGGCACGCGGCGGCGAGCATATCGGCGGTCTATCCTCGCCCCGCGTGCGGCTGGCCCCGTGGATCATCGCGCTGTCGACGTGCGCCGCGCTTGCCGCCGGCAGCGCGGCGGCCAAGCCGCGGATCGCCTTTCAGAGGAGCACGACGACCGGCACCGCCACGCGCGCCAACGTGTTCACGATGAAGCCGGACGGCACCGACGTCCTCCAGCTCACGCACAACCACGCGCCGGTGATGAACACGGCGCCGGACTGGAGCCCCGACCACAAGCGGCTGGTGTTCGGGAGCCGGCGGACGGGGACCTCGAACCTCTGGACGATCAAGTCGAACGGCAACCGCCTGCGGCGGCTCACGCACGGCGACCGCGCCGACGCCGACCCCGCCTGGTCGCCCGACGGCGACCGGATCGCCTTCGCGCGCGCGACGGGCGGCGAGACCTCGCGCTTCAGGGTCCTGACGGTGCATCCGGACGGGTCCGGGCTGCGGACCCTCACGGGCGGATCGGCGAGCTCGCGCAGCCCCGACTGGTCGGACGACGGCGGGTCGCTGGTGCTCCAGCGGACGTCCGGCGGCGACCCGCCTCAGGTCTGGCGGATGCGGGCCGACGGGTCGCACCTCAAGCGGCTGACCGACATGGCCAACGGCGCCTACGCGCCCGCGTGGTCGCGGGACGGCCGGCGGGTCGCGTTCTCGGCACCGAAGGGCCTGGCGTTCGAGATCTTCGTCGTGCCGGCCGGGGGCGGGACGGTCAAGCAGGTCACCCACGACGGCGCGGGCACGTTCAACGACGCCCCGGCCTGGTCGCCCGACTCCGACCGGATCCTGTTCAGCACGAGCCACTCGCCGCCCGGCGGCTCCAACATCGTGTCGATCACGCGCAGCGGCAAGGACCGGCACGTCGTGAAGGGCGACAAGACGGGCAGGCGGGTCTACGACGCCCCGTCCTGGGGCTGAGCCGCCCCGCGCGCCCGAGGGGTATCTTCCCCGGGGGATGGGGCGCCGCCTCGGCATCGTCGTCGCCGTGGCCGTGACCGCCGCGCTGCCGGCGACCGCCGGTGCGGCGACCGGCTCGCTCTACCGCGGCCCGGGTCCGCGACCGGGGCCGGACCTCCTCTACGGCAAGCCGTTCAAAGCGCCGCAGCTCGCCAACGCCGGTCCGTGGCACGCGGGGCCGATCCTCGTGTCGGGCGCGAGCGCCTACCGGCGCGGGGAGTTCCTCTACCAGGACTTCCTCTACGACGACACCGGCGCCCGCCAGGCGGTCGACCCGGGCGACCCGCGCACCGCCGGCAACCTCTTCTCGAAGCCGAACGGCACCTACACGTACCCGACGGACAAGCGCTACGCGAACAACGCGGCGGACTTCGTCGAGCTGCGCGTGAGGCCGCTGCGCGGCTCGACCGCCTTCCGGGTGACCCTGAACACGCTGAAGGACCCGTCGCTCGTGGCGTTCTCGGTCGCGATCGGCGGCAGGCAGGGCCGCGCCTTCGAGTTCCCGCACGGCGCGAACGTGAGCGCGCCGGCCAATCTCTTCCTGACGGTCCACCCGCGGAAGGGCTCGAAGACGCTGGTGGCCGAGCTGCGGCGCGCGGCGACCGGCAAGCGCGCCGGCGGCCCCGCGCCGGTCGTGAAGCTGAGCAGGGCCCGGCGGCAGATCCAGGTGACGATCCCGCACGCCGCCTGGAACCCGCGCCGGCGATCCGTGCGCCTCGCGGCCGGCGTCGGCCTGTGGGATCGCGACGCGGGCCGCTATCTGCTCCCGCAGGCCGCGGCCAGCGACACGACCCCCGGCGGGGCGGGTGGCTCGAGCGAGCCGGCAGCGTTCTTCAACGTCGCCTTCCGCTCCTCGGAGCCGTTCCCCACGCCGACCGAGTCGCTGCGGGTCATCACCGACGCCACCTGGTGGCGCGACCGCAAGCAGGGGACAGCGCTGATGGCGGGCGACATCTCGAACCTGTACGCCAGGGTCGACTTCGACAAGCTCCGCCGCCACGTGCGAGACGACAGCCGCGTGCCGAAGCGCGGCGCGTTCGACCGGATCCTCCCCAGCCACTTCGAGCTCGAGCAGGGCGCGGACTTCAGCGAGGCGTGCCTGACCGCCGCGTCCACCTGCAAGGGGCAGTACCGCGGCAGGCTGCAGCCCTACGCGATCTACGTCCCGCGCAAGAAGCGCCCGCCGCGCGGCTATGGCATGACCCTGCTCCTGCACTCGCTGTCGGCGCAGTACAACCAGTACCTCGGCACGCGCAACCAGAGCCAGCTCGGCGAGCGCGGCGGCGGGTCGATCGTGATCACCCCCGAGGCGCGCGGCCCGGACGAGGGCTACGAGAACTACGGCGGCGCCGACGTCTTCGACGTCTGGGCGGACGTCGCTCGGCGCTACAAGCTCGATCCGGGCTGGACCGTTGCCAGCGGCTACTCGATGGGCGGGATCGGCACGTTCCTCCTCGGGGCGCAGTTCCCGGACCTGTTCGCCAAGCTCCAGCCGACCGTCGGGGACGAGGGAAGCACCGAGGTGCTCGCCTCGCTGCGCAACGTGCCGGTCCGCATGTGGAACAACCACGGCGACGAGCTCGTGAACGAGGCCGGGTTCATGGAGACCGCCTCCGCGCTCGACGACCTGGGCTACCGCTACGAGCTCGACGCCTTCCAGCCGTGCGCGAACGCGATGTGCAGCGCGCTTTTCCCCAACCACCTCCAGCTCGCGATCAACGACCAGTACAAGCCGGCGGCGGCCTTCCTGGGAACCACGCGGGTGCCGCGCAATCCCGCCTGGGTCACCTACGTCGTGGACGCCGAGCGCAACCACGCGAACCTGAGGCTGGTCGGCGACCACGCCTACTGGGTCTCACGGATCAGGCTGCGCGACGGCGACGCGGGCTCCGGGCGGATCGACGCGATCTCGCGCGGCTTCGGTGGCGGCGAGACGCCGAACCCCACGGAGGTCGGCGCGGGCACCCTCGAGGGCGGCAACATGGGCACGCTCGCCTACACCGTCCAGAAGAAGCGGTGGAGTCCGGCATCGGGCCCGCTGCCGGCGAACGCGCTTCACGTCCAGGCGGCCAACGTCGCCTCCGCGGCGATCGACGTGAAACGAGCGCACGTGGGCTGCGACGTGAACCTCACGATCGACAGCGACGGCCCGATCAAGGTCGCGCTGCCCGGCTGCAACCGAACGGTCACCGGCGGCTGACCGGTGGCGAGCGATCGCGCCTGGTCGCGCTTCTCGAGCGGGCTCGGCGACCGCGGGCTGCGCCTGGTCGGCAAGCTCAACGTGCCGGTCTACCGGCTGACGAACGGTCGCCTGATGGGCAGGATCGGCCGGGCGCCGGTGCTGCTCCTGACGACCACCGGCCGGAAGTCCGGCGAGTCGCGGACGGCGCCGGTGGTCTACCTGGCCGACCGCGACCGCTACGTGGTGATCGGGTCGAACGCCGGCAACGACAGGACGCCGGCCTGGGCCCTCAACCTTCGAGCTGACCCTAAGGCCGAGGTCCAGGTACGGCGCGCGAAGCTGCCCGTCCGGGCGCGTATCGCCGAGGGCGAGGAGCGCGCCGAGCTCTGGAAACGGGTGAACGAGCAGTACTCGGGCTTCGACGACTACAAGGAGCGCACGAGCCGGGACATCTCGGTGTTCGTCCTCGAGCCGGTTTCGGCCGACTAGGCCGCCCGGCGCGAGCGGCGGCGGCGTCTGCGCCGGCGCGGCAGCGACGCCGGGGCGGGGCG
>DATENL010000208.1:0-2925 GCA_035275105.1 Thermoleophilaceae bacterium | reverse complement strand
GTCCTCGCCGCCGTCCGGCCGCAGGCCGTGGTCCACGTGGAGCGCGCTCACCCGCGCCCCGACGCGCACCGCCACGTCGAGCAGGCACACCGAGTCGGCGCCGCCCGACACCATGGCGAGCAGCGGCTCGCCGGAGCGGATCAGCCCGCTCGCGCGCGCCGCCTCGAGCGGCCGCTCCACCGGCTCACTCCCCGATCACCGGCCGGCAGAGGCGGACCGGGTCGTCGAACCCCTTCAACTTGACCTGGCCGATGTTGTCGAACTTGAGGTCCCGCTCACCCCGCATCGTGTCCGTCACGGCGCCCGAGACCAGGACCTCGCCGCCGCGCGCACGCGCGACGACGCGCGCCGCCAGGTTCACGTCGCGGCCGTAGTAGTCGCCGTCGCGGTAGAGCGTCACGCCGTGGTGGATGCCGATTCGGGCGAGCGGGCGCTCCTGCCACAGGCGCTGGAAGCCGACGGCCCAGTAGGTCAGCTCGGCGGCGTCCTGGCCGATGATCATCACCTCGTCGCCGATCGTCTTGATCACCCGGGCGCCGTCGGGGAGCGTCTCGGTGACCGCGTCGATGAACGCCTCGACGACGTCGAGCGCCTCCTCCTCTCCGACCTCCTCGGTGAACCGCGTCCAGCCGGCCAGGTCCGCGAACGCGATCGCGACCCGCACGCGGCCGAGGTCGATCGACTCGTCGAGGTCCGTCTCCATGTGGCCGATCACGTCGCGCTCGACGAACTCGCGCAGGAAGCGCTGGTGGAGGAAGTCCATGAGCGGCGAGCTGAACGGGAGGAGGTCGCCGGCGAGGTTCTCCATCTCCTCGGCCATCTGGAGCCCCGGTACGCCCTGCCGCATGAGCGGCTCGTGGACGTAGATGTGGAAGAGGCGCGTCTCGGCGTCGGCGATTCGCGACAGCGCCTGCCCGTAGACGCGGATCAGCTGGATGAAGGCGACCAGCGGGAAGCCGGCGGCCAGGACCGCCGCGATGTAGCGCAGGGCGCGCAGGTCGTCGGGCATCAGGTAGTCGGGACGCCGCGGGGCGAAGCCGACGCTCGCCCAGATGCGCTCGAGCAGGGCGGGCTCGAGTCCCACCTCCTCGGCGGCCTCGTCGAACGGGATCGTGGCCACGTCGTCCGGCGAGAAGAGGCCCTCGAGGTAGCCGTACGCCAGCCGGCCCTCCTCGCCCGCCCGGCGCACGTCGTCGAGCGAGTGGCCCCGCTCGCGCAGCCGCGCGACGATCCGCGCGTGGGCGACCGCCGAGGGCGTCCAGCCCTCCTCGTCGCCGCGGCGCTCGGGGATGACTCCGGTCTCGGCCCAGCGCTTGAGGGTTGCGGGCGTGACCCCGACCTGCTCGGCGGCCTCCCTGGTGCTGAGGAGCCCGTTCTCGCTCACGCGGCCACACGCTATCCGCCTGGGAACGAATAGACTCGCGCGCCCGAGCTGAGTCAGAGAGAGGCAGGTTCGTGAACTACTTCGTCACGGGGGCCACCGGGTTCATAGGGCGCCACCTAGTGGAGCAGCTCCTCAAGCGCGAGGGGACCGTGTACGCACTCGTGCGCGAGGGCTCCCGGGGCCGCCTCGACGAGCTCGGAGAGCGGCTCGGAGCCGGCGACCGGCTCGTGCCGGTGCCCGGCGACCTGTCGCAGCCCAACCTCGGGATCGAGGGCTTCTCGGAGCCGATCGACCACTTCTTCCACCTCGCGGCCATCTACGACATGGACGCCGACGAGGACAGCATGCGGCGGGCGAACGTGGACGGCACCCACCACGTCGTGCAGTTCGCCAACTCGCTGGAGGTCGGGACCTTCCACCACACGAGCTCGATCGCCGTCGCCGGCAAGTTCAAGGGCCTGTTCCGCGAGGACATGTTCGACGAGGGCCAGGAACTGCCGCACGCCTACCACCAGACCAAGTTCGAGTCCGAGAAGCTCGTCCGGGCGGAGGTCCAGGCGCCGCTGCGGGTCTACCGGCCGGGGATCGTGGTCGGCCACTCGGTCACCGGCGAGATGGACAAGATCGACGGCCCGTACTACTTCTTCAAGCTGATCCAGCGCCTGCGGCACGCGCTGCCCGAGTGGTTCCCGGTCGTGGGTCCCGAGGGGAACAGCGTCAACGTCGTCCCGGTCGATTTCATCGCGCGCGCGATGGACCACATCGCGCACCTGCCGGCGGACGACGTGCCGGGCGACACCTTCCACCTGGCCGACCCCGAGCCGCTCACGGTGGGGCAGGTGCTCAACGAGTTCGCGAAGGCCGCCCACGCCCCGCGGTTCGCGATGCGGGTGGACGCGAACCTCACGAACGTGATCCCCAAGCCGGTCGCCGCCGGGCTGAAGGCGCTGCCGACCATCGCCAAGATCCGCGAGACGGTCCTGCGCGACCTGCACATCCCGCCGGCGGCGCTCGAGAACAGGGACTTCGACGCGGACTTCGACACCCGCGACACCCAGCGCGCGCTCCACGGCACCGGGATTGCGGTGCCGCCGCTGCCCACCTACGCGTCGAAGCTGTGGGACTACTGGGAGCGCAACCTCGACCCCGACCTCTTCAAGGACCGCTCGTTCGCGGGCGCGGTCAACGGCAAGACGGTCGTGATCACCGGCGCCTCGAGCGGCATCGGGCGCGCGGCGGCGATCAAGGTCGCCGCGGCCGGCGGCATCCCGCTGCTCGTCGCCCGCACCGCCGAGAAGCT
Source organism: Thermoleophilaceae bacterium (assembly GCA_035275105.1). Taxonomy (GTDB): domain Bacteria; phylum Actinomycetota; class Thermoleophilia; order Solirubrobacterales; family Thermoleophilaceae; genus AC-37. The sequence continues at coordinate 241 of DATENL010000208.1, read as the reverse complement.
GGAGGAGGTCAAGGCCGAGATCGAGCGCGACGGCGGGACCGCGTACGTCTACAGCGCCGACCTCTCCGACTACGACTCGATCGACCGGCTGGTGGAGAAGATCTTCGCCGACCACGCCTCGATCGACGTGCTCGTCAACAACGCCGGCCGCTCGATCCGGCGCTCCGTCGCGCTCTCCTACGACCGCTTCCACGACTACGAGCGCACGATCCGGCTCAACTACCTCGGCACGGTCAAGCTG
>DATENL010000207.1:0-3212 GCA_035275105.1 Thermoleophilaceae bacterium | reverse complement strand
TCGGGGCCACGGCGGGACCGGGTCGTGCTGCTCGCGCGGGTCGACGCGCGCCGGCTCGGGATCCTGCGGCGCGGGCGCCTTGGACGCGTACCAGACCAGCGTCAGCAGCGCGGCGATGGGGATCTTGAGGATCACCATCAGCCAGATGAACATCCAGCCTCCTCCGCTCACCGGGGTGATGGTACCCGCCTGTGCGACCGGGTACGCTGCCGGCGATGAGTGACGCGGGCCTGTTCGGGCCGGGCTCCCTCACCTGGCGGGTCAACAGGGAGGGAGTGCTGCTCGTGGGTGGCGGCGCCGCCCTCACGCTCCAGGTCGCGCACCCGCTGGTGGCCGCCGGCGTCGCGAAGCACTCGAACTACCGCGAGGACCCGTGGGGGCGGCTCTACCGCACGCTCGACCTCACGACCAAGATCGTGTTCGGCAGCACGGAGGTCGCCGGGGAGGCGTCCGCGCGGATCAAGCACGTGCACGGGCGCGTGAAGGGCGTGACCACGGAGGACGGCGGCCGCTTCCCGGCCGGCACGAAGTACGACGCGCGCGACCCGGAGCTGCTGATGTGGGTACACGCGACGCTCGTCAAGACGTCGCTCGACGTCTACACGCGGTACGTCGGCTCGCTGTCCGCGTCCGAGCGCCACGGCTACTACGAGGAGCAGAAGCTGCTTGGCGAGCAGTTCGGCGTCCCGCGCGACCGTCAACCGGCGGACTACGACGCGTTCGAGGAGTACTTCGCCGACATGCTCGCCAGCGACCGGATCGCGGTCACCGACGCGCTGCGCGACGTGGTCGACGCGACCCTGCGGCCCGACCTGCCGTTCTTCCTGCGCCCGATGGTCGAGGCGCTCAACCTCGCCACCGTCGGCCTCCTGCCCGATCGCCTACGCGCCGAGCTCGGCCTGAAGTGGACGCCCAACCGCCGCCGCGTGTTCGACGCGTCGCGCGCCGTGCTCTCCGCCGCGCTGCCCGTGCTGCCGCGCGTCATGCGCGAGTTCCCGCCCGCCCGCAGCGCCGACAGGCGCGTGCGACGGCTGGCCGCGGCCTGACGCTCGCGGTGCGAGCGGCGCGCCGCGCCGCGCGCTGCGATTAGCTTCCCGCCCGCGCTAACGAGCTTCTGGGAGGAGTGAGGGGTGCCGGTCGGGAGGCGATCGAGGGCTGCCGCAAGCCGTCGACTTGCCGTTGCGGCCACCGTGCTGGCGGTGGTCGTCGTCGCGCTGCTCCTCTTCCGGGGCGGCGGGTCGTACACGGTCCACGCGACGTTCGACAACGCGAGCCAGCTCGTGACGGGCGACCAGGTGAAGGTCGGCGGCGTCGCGGTCGGCAAGGTCAGCGAGCTGGCGCTCGACGACAACGCGCACGCGCGCGTGACTTTGGTGATCGACGACGACTCGGTCACGCCGCTCCACGACGGCACCCGCGCCGAGGTGCGCTCGGTTGGGCTCGCGAGCATCGCCGGCCGCTACGTGTCGCTCACGCCCGGCCCCAACAACGGGAGGAAGATCGGCGACGGCGGCCGGATCGAGGCCGACGACACGAGCTCGGAGGTCGACCTCGACACCGTGCTCAACACGCTCGACCCGGAGACGCTCGGCGACCTGCGCCAGGTGGTGCAGGGGCTGGGCAGCGCGACGGCCGGCCGCGCCAAGGACTTCAACGAGGCGATGCACGCGCTCAACCCGGCGCTGTCGCAGACCGCGGCGACCACGCGCGAGGTGATGCGCGACCAGCGGGCATTCGAGGGCTTCCTGCTGGAGTCCGCCGACGTCGTGGGCGCCGTGGCGTCGCGCTCGCCCGAGCTGGAGCGTCTCGTGCCGGCGGCGGGAAGCACGCTCCAGGCGATCGCCAGCCGGACCGCGTCGCTCGACGAGATCCTGCGCCGCTTCCCGCCGACGCTGCGCGAGGCCAACACCACGCTCGTGAACCTGCGCAGCGCGATCGGCGACCTGCGTCCGACCGTCCGCGCCGCGCGCCCCGTCGCCCCGCTCCTGAACACGACCCTCGTGCGGCTGCGCCCCGTCGCGCGCGCCGGGGTGCGGGTGATCCCGTCGCTGCGGCGCCTTATCGATCGCCCCGGCCGCGAGGACCTGCTTGGCGTGATCCGCGCGATGCCGTCGCTGGCCGCGCGGGCGGTGCCGGCGTTCGACTCCGCGGTGAAGACGACGAAGTACGCGCTGCCCGTCGTCGAGACGCTTCGCGCCTACGGGCCCGACCTGATCGGCGGACAGGTGGAGGGCTACGGGGGCGCCGGCGGCATCTACTACGACGCGAACGGCCACTACCAGCGGATCTCGGGCCAGGGCACCGGCTACAGCCTCAACAACCAGGGCTCGCTGATCCCGCAGCTCCCGAGCGTCGGCGGCCTGACCGGCTATCGCACGGGCCTCGAGGCGCGCTGCCCCGGCGCCGCCACGCAGCCCGCGCCCGACAAGTCGAACCCGTGGCATCCGCCGCGCGACGGCTTCCCCTGCGACTCGAAGGACAACCCGCGGTGAGGCGGATCGCCGCGATCGTCCTGGCGCTGGCCGCCGCGGTCGCGGCGGCGATGACGCTCGGCATCAGCGGGACCTCCGGCGACTACCGGGTCGACGCGCTCTTCGACAACGCCGACTACCTGATCTCCGGCCAGGACGTGAAGATCGCCGGCGCGCGCGTCGGCCAGGTCGAGAAGGTGAGCCTCACGCCCGATCGCAAGGCGCGCGTGCAGATGCGGATCGACCCCGGCTTCGCCCCGTTCCGCGCGAACGCCGCGTGCCGCATCCGGCCGCAGAGCCTGATCGGGGAGAAGTTCGTGGAGTGCGAGCCGGGCGATCCGTCGAGCCGTCCGCTCGCGCGTCGCGGCGACGCGCCGACCGTGCCGGTCACGCAGACGCACTCGCCCGTCGACCTCGACCTCGTCTTCGCCGCCCTCCGCCTCCCGCTGCGGCAGCGGCTCTCGATCGTCGTCAACGAGCTCGGCAGCGGGCTGACCGGGCGCCCCGAGGAGCTGAACGCGGCGATCAGGCGCGCGAACCCGGCGCTCCAGGAGACGCGCCGCACGCTGGCGATCCTGGCCTCGGAGCGCCACACGCTCGGGCGGCTCATCGACGCGTCGGACCGCGTGATCGGCGAGCTGGCCGCCCGGCGGCGCGAGGTCGCCGGGTTCATCGACCGCGCCGCCGCGGTGTCGCGCAGCGTCGCGTCGCGCCGCGACGACCTCGACCTCGCCGTCCGCC
>DATENL010000206.1:0-28351 GCA_035275105.1 Thermoleophilaceae bacterium | reverse complement strand
TTTCCGAAGATGCTTCTTACGTGCTTCTCGACGGCGCCTGCCGTGACCACCAGCTGCTCCGCGATTGCTTGGTTGGAGCGCCCCTGCGCCATCAGCTCGAGCACTTCTTGCTCGCGGGGAGTGAGGGAGGCGAGCGGATCGTCGCCCTGCCGGCGGCCGACCAGCCGTGACACGACCGCGGCGTCGAACGCCGAACCGCCCCCCGCGACACGCCGGACCGCGTCGGCGAACTCGGTGACGTCGCGGATGCGGTCCTTGAGCAGATAACCGACGCCCTCGATTTCGCCCTGAAGCAGCTCCATCATGTAGGGCGCCTCCACGTACTGGGAGAGCACGAGTACGCCGACATCCGGGTGGCGCTGCCGGATCTCCCTCGCCGCCTGAAGGCCCTCGTCCGTGTGGGTCGGCGGCATGCGGATATCTACGATCGCGACATCGGGCGTGTAGCTCCGGACCTTGAGCAGGAGGTCGTCCGCGGTGCCTGACTGGCCTGCGATCTCAAAGCCGGCCCCTTGCAGCAGCTGAGCGATGCCCTCCCTGAAGAGAACCGAGTCGTCGGCGATCACGACCCTCATACCGGCATCGGCGCAACAGTAGTGCTATCCGGATAGTGCTCACAGGGGACGCGTGACAGCCTCGAAGCGTGCCGAGCGTCCTCATCGTCGACGACCACCGCCGCTTCCGGGCCACCGCTCGCAGGTGGCTGACGCGGGCTGGCTTCGACGTCATCGGCGAAGCGGCCGACGGCGCCGATGCTCTCGACAGCGCTGCCCGGCTGCGACCCGACATCGTCCTTCTCGACGTGCAGCTGCCCGACACGAGCGGATTTGAAATCGCAGCGCGGCTCACACTGAACGGCGAGGCCCCAAGTGTCGTGGTCCTCACCTCGACTCGGGACGCAGCCGAGTTTGGCGATCTCATCGTGCAGTGCGGTGCGGCCGGGTTTATCCCGAAGGCTGAGCTGAGCGGACCGCGGCTCAGCGTGCTCCTGGATTGACGTCCCGGGCCAAGGCGGAACACCGTGCTCTCGCTTCTCGCTTCTCGCGTCTGGCGATAGCGAGGCGAAACCTCGGTTACGCAGGACATTCGTAAGTGGAGCTAGCCGGACTCGAACCGGCGACCTCCTGGGTGCGATCCAGGCGCTCTCCCAACTGAGCTATAGCCCCGTGGCCGGTCCATGGTAGCGGCGCTGCAGGGGCCCGAACGAGCCCGAAGCCCCGGTAGCCTTCCCTGCGGGGTACGTTCAAGGATGAGCTTTCGCGGGCGCCTGAGGCTGTTCTTTGCCGTCGTGGTCATCGTGCCGATGGTCGCTCTCGGCATCGTGCTGTTCGCGCTCACGGCGAGGAGCGAGCGCGCCAAGACCGACGCGGGGATCGCGGCCGCCACCCGCACCGCGGTGGGCGTCTACCGCGAGCAGCAGGACCGCGCGCAGCGCGAGCTGGACCGGATCGCACGCGACGAGCAGCTGCAGCGCTACGTAGCACTCGGGCGCATCCCGGCCGCGGCGGGACGGCTGCGGGAGCTGGTCGGCGACGGCGTGGTCGCGGTCGAGCTCTGGAACGGGCGCGACGAGCAGGTCGCGGCGGCGGGCTCGACGTCCGCGGTGGCCGCCGCGGGGACGAAGCTGGCCGGGCCGCGGGGCCGGTCGATGGTGCTCACCGTCTCGGCCACGGACGCGCGCCGGCTCGTGAGCCGGGTCGCGGCGCTCAGCGGTCTCGACTTCGCCGTCTGGCGCGGCGGGACCTCGCTTGCCTCGACGCTGCCCTCCCTGAGCCGCGCGGACTTCCCGGACGGCGTGACGCCGGCCGACTTCCACCTCGGCGACTACGCGTATCGCGGCAAGTCGGTGGCGATCGACAGCCCCGCCGGGCCGGGCGTCAGGCTCGGCATCTTCACCTCGTCGGCATCGCTCGCGGAGCACATCGGCGCCAACCGGCTGCTGATCGCGACGCTGCTGGTGCTGTTCGTCCTGTTCGCGCTGGTGGGCGCCAGCTTCGTGAGCCGCTCGCTCACGGGGCAGATCGCGAAGCTGCTCGCCGCGGCCCGGCGGCTCTCACGGGGCGACTTCCGCCAGCCCGTCCCGGTCGAGGGGAACGACGAGTTCGCGCAGCTCAGCCGCGAGTTCAACGACATGTCGGAGCAGCTCGAGGCGAAGATCGAGGAGGTCGAGAACAAGCGCCAGGAGCTGGCCGAGACGATCAGGCGCGTCGGCGACGCGCTGGCCACCGGACCGGACCGCCGCGGTGTCGTGGCGCTCGCGGTGCGTCAGGCGGTGGACGCCTGCGACGCCGAGGTGGGCCGCGCGCTCCCGCTCGCCCACGGCGCCTTCGAGGGCTGCGAGGTGGGTTCCGTGGCCGGCGGCTTCAAGGTCGCCATCGAGGCGGCCGAGCGCGACGTGTTCGCGATCCGCGCGGACGTGGGCCCCGAGCTGCTCGGAGCGCTGGAGGGTGAGGAGGGCCAGGAGCGCACGCGGCGCGCGGTGTCCGCGCAGGTGCGCGACGTACACGCGATCTCGATCGGGCTGCGGTCGCTCGTGGACGGCCCGGAGTACCTCGGCGCCGTCTCGATCGCGCGCCACGGATTGCCGTTCTCGGACGAGGAGCAGGACCTCCTCGAGTACCTCGCCGGCCAGGCCGTCGTCTCGATCGAGAACGCCAGCCTGCACGAGGCGATCGAGCGCCAGGCGACCACGGACGAGCTGACCGGGCTCGCCAACGTGCGCGCGTTCCTCTCGATCCTGGGCCGCGAGCTCGAGCGGAGCCGCCGCTTCGACAGCCCGCTCGCGCTCCTGATGATCGACATCGACGACTTCAAGCTGGTGAACGACACCTACGGCCATCAGCAGGGCGACCAGGTGCTCGCCCAGGTGGCGGGCGTGCTGCGCGACCTGTCGCGCGATCTGGACGCGCCGGCTCGCTACGGCGGCGAGGAGATGGCGGTGATCCTGCCCCAGACCGACGCCGACGGGGCGGCCCGGCTGGCCGAGCGCATGCGCGCGGGAATCGAGGCTCTCCAGGTGCCGCGCACCGGCACCAGCGGCCATTTGAGCGTGACGGCGAGCTTCGGCGTGGCGTCCGTGCCGGAGAGCGCGACGGACGGAAGCGATCTGATCGCGGCCGCCGACGAGGCGCTCTATCGCGCCAAGCGAGGGGGCAAGAACCGCGTGGAGCGGGCCCTGGCGGACGTCGCCGAGTCGTTCCCGCGGCCTCGGTAAGGTTCCGCGCGATGGGCATACTCGACGATGCCATCCGGGAGCATCTCGAGCTGAAGCGTCAGCAGGGCGTGCCCGAGGATGAGCTCCAGCGCCAGGAGGACGAGGCGCTTGGGCCGGCTCGGCGCGACGTGGCGCAGCAGCCCGAGGAGATCGAGGCGGACGAGGCCGCGCTCGCCGGCGACGGGACCGCGCAGCCGGTTGAAGCGGAGGCCGAGGAGGCCCCGGTGTCACCCGAGCCTCTGGCTCCCGAGCCGGTGCCGGAGCCCGAGCCGACCGCTTCCGGCGAGCCATTCGACGCCGAGACGGCGCTCCACGAGCCGTTCGCCGAGCACGCGCCCGCCGTCGAGGAGCAGCCCGGCCCGGAGCCGACGCCGGTCGAGCCGCCTCCGGTCGAGCCGCCGCCTGTCGAGGAACCGCCCGTGGAGGAGCCGCCGGTCGAGGAGCCGCCGGTCGAGCCCGCCGCGGGGGAGCCCTTCGGCGGCGAGCCGTTCGCGGACGACCCGTTCGCCGACGAGGAGGAGCCGGTCGGCGAGCCCGGCCACGATCCCGATGCCGCACCGGGCGTGGACGAGCCGGAGGACGAGGATCTGGACGTACTGGAGGACACGCCCGACTTCCTCCAGGAGACGCCGGAGCACGACCGGCTCTGGTTCGAGCAGAAGCCGCCGCGCGACTTCGACTTCGACTAGCCCGAGCTGCGGGCCGAGAGAGTTGCGGCGGGAGGCCGCCCGCCCCGGCGACCCCCCGCTTGGTGCAACTCAGCGGCGTCCCGTGCCGCTTGTTTCGACGGAACCCTCCATGCCGTCGTATCCCATTTCTCGGCTCGCGGGAGGCCGTTCTGGATAGCGATTTCGGCCCGCTCGACAGGTGTCAGGGGTAGTGGACGGAGGTACTAGATGTAGCCGCGGGTGGACGCCGCCTCGACAACACGCTCGATGCCCAGCTCGTAGGCGGCCGGGCGCATGGCGGTGTCGTTCTCCTGGGCCCGCTCGGCCACCTCTCGGAAGGCCTGCCGCATGATCCCGCCGAGCCGCTCGTTCACCTCGTCCTCGCTCCAGCGGAAGTGCTGGAGGTTCTGGACCCACTCGAAGTAGGAGACGACGACGCCCCCGGCGTTGGCCATCACGTCCGGGACGATGCGGACCCCGTTGCCGGTCAGGATCTCGTCGGCGGTGGGGGTGGTCGGGCTGTTGGCGCCCTCCACGATCAGCTTGCACTTGAGGCGGTCCGCGTTCTCCTTGTGGATCATCCCGCCGAGCGCGGCCGGCACGAACAGCTCGCACTCCACGTCGAGCAGGTCCTCGCCGGAGATCTCGTCGACTCCCTCGAAGCCCGCGATTCCGCCGGCTTCCTTGGAATGGTCGGCCAGCGCGTGGGCGTCGATCCCCTTCTCGGAGTGGATGGCGCCCTTCGCGTCGGAGGCGGCCACGAGCGTGCAGCCCATGTCCTGAAGGATCTTCGCCGCCCACGCGCCCACGTTCCCGAAGCCCTGCACGACCACCCGGGTGTCCTCGGGCTTCAGGTCGAGGTCCTCGGCGGCCTGCTCGAACATGTACGCGACGCCGCGGCCGGTCGCCGCCTCGCGGCCCAGCGATCCCTCGAGCGCGATCGGCTTGCCCGTCACGCACGAGGGCGTGTGACCGTGGAGCTTGCCGTACTCGTCCATCATCCACGCCATCGTCTGCGCGTTGGTGCCCACGTCCGGCGCCGGGATGTCACGCTGCGGGCCGAGCACCTTCTCGATCTTGTCCATGAAGGCGCGTGCGATCTTCTCGAGTTCGTCCGGGGCGCACTCGTCCGCAGGGCAGTTCACCCCGCCCTTCGCTCCGCCGTAGGGGATGCCGGCGATCGCGGTCTTCCAGGTCATGAGCGACGCGAGCGCGCGCACCTCGTCGAGGTCGACCTCGGGGTGGAAGCGGACCCCGCCCTTGTACGGACCGCGAGCGCCGTTGTGCTGTACGCGGAACCCGGAGTAGACGTGGATCTTCCCGTCCTGCCGGCGGATCGGGATCTGCACCTGGACCTCGCGGTAGGAGGACTTGAGGACGCCGGCTACGTCGTCCGGGATGCCGAGGCGCTCCGCGGCCTGGTCGAAGTAGTGGCTGACGATCTCGTAGTTCGAGACCTCCGCGCGCTGCGTCTCGGACTCGTTGGCCGCCCGGGGCGACTTGTCGGTCGGCTTCCCGTCGCTCTCGCCCTCGTGAAGCTCGCGCTTGTCGTCGGGCTCGTCGCCTGACTCCCGCGCCTCGCGCTCCTCGGTTGCCGTGCCCTCGTCGTCGGTCATAGCCCTCCCCTTTCCCGGGACGGGAGACTGCCATGCCTGAGGGCCGGGCGCGCAGGCCGGCCGCCCGGACCGCCCGCTCGCGAGTCGAACGTCCATTTCCCGACGCTATGGCGTCGGTTTCTGGACGTTCGATCCCAGCGCGCCGCCTACCATGGGCCGGCCGGACTCCGGGGGGCGTGGTGCTAACGGAAACACGCCGGCTTTGCAAGCCGGAGTTGGGGGTTCGATTCCCCCCGCCTCCACTTCTCGGAGATTTCGCTCGGACAAGGAACTGGATGAGCAGCCCGAAGCAATCCAAGACAGCCAGTAACGACGCCGATGCCTATGACCGGTTCATGGGCCGCTTCTCGAGACCGCTGGCGGTGCCCTTCGCCGATTTCGCCGGACTCCCGCTCGACGGCCGGGTCCTCGACGTCGGGTGCGGCCCCGGTGCGCTGACCGCTGAGCTCGCCCGGAGGGCCGGGACGGGACGGGTCACGGCGGTCGACCCGTCCGAGGAATTCGTCGCGGCCCTACCCGGCCGCCATCCCGGAGTCCAGGTCATCCGCGCGCCGGCTGAGGATCTGCCGTTCGAAGGAGGCTGCTTCGATGCGACGCTCGCCCAGCTCGTGGTCAACGTCATGGACGATCCGGTCGCAGGCCTCCGCGAGATGGCGAGGGTGACACGGGACGGCGGCGTCGTCGCCGCATGCGTGTGGGACTTCACCGACGGCGGCCCGCTCGGTCCGTTCTGGGATGCCGCCAAAGCGCTCGATCCCGAGGTCGAGACTGGGTCGGTCTGCCCCGGCAGCAGGGCCGGCCACCTGGCCGACCTCTTTCGCGCGGCTGGAATCGGCGACATCGTCGACAGCGCCGTCGCGGTGGACGTCGAGCACGCCACGTTCGAGGACTGGTGGGAGCCGTTCACGCTCGGCGTCGCGCCGTCGGGTGCGCACGTCGCCGGCCTCGAGCCCGATCGGCGCACGGCATTGCGCGAGCTCTGCAGGGAGAGGCTGCCGGAGCCACCGTTCGTAGTCTCCGCGAAGGCCTGGGTGGCGCGCGGCGCGGCTTGACGCCTAGCTACGGTCGAGTTGGCTTCCGCTTTTCTCCCTCGCCGTCACCGGACTGGGGTGCTTCGGCTCGTAGAGAGCGAGGTCGGCGGCGCCGGGAACGGCGAGGGCGGTCACGAGGCCCCATCCCGCGTCGCTGACCGGACGGGTGAATTCGACCCCCTTCCGCTTGAGCTCCTCGACCGTTGCCTCGATGTCGTCGCACATCAGATAGAGCTCATGGTGGCCATCCCCCTCCGAGGGGTGGACCGCAAGCTCCGTTGGCGGGAGCTCGAAGATGAGCCACCCGCGTCCGGCGTCAACCGACGGAAAGCCGAGCACATCGCGAAAGAACGCCCGGGCGGCTTCCGGATCGCGGGCGTAGACGATCGCGTGCGCGCCGTTGATCACAGGCGCGAGCCTACTTTCCGGGGCGCCTGGGCGAGCCCAGCCATACTCCGTCCATGCCCGTGCCACTGATCGAGTTTCCGGCCGACGATCCCGATCGCGCCCGCCGGTTCTGGCGCGGAGTCCTCGGGGTGACCCTCGCGCCACGGCCCGCCGCGGCCGGATCCGGGTGGCAGACTGACGCGGACGGCCTGCGCCTCGGAGTCCACGAGCGTGGACGGGGCCCTGGCGACACTGCCTCCCTGCCCTACTTCACCGTCGCCGACCTCGGTACGACACTCGAGCGCGTCCGCGAGCTCGGGGGCTCGGTCATCCATCCTGGCGATCGGTGGGCCGTGTGCCGGGACTCCGAGGGCAGCCCGTTCGCGCTGGCCGCCGCGCCCGCACCCGGTGAGTAGCACCGGCGCGATCGCTTCTCGCGCGAAGCAACACCGAGGTCTCGGTTAGAACCACCCGGCCCCCTGACCGAGCACATACACGTCGGCGGCGAGCAACGCAAGCAGCGCGCCCGCACAGACCGTGTAGAACGCCTTGAACATGCATCTGACCAGCCAGATCTTCCGGCGGCTGTACTCCAGCCTCTCGGTTGCAAGCTCTTCAGGCCCGAGCGGCTGAGGCACTGTCTGGTCCACCCAATCACCGAAGATGGTCGCACGCACCGTCTGGTAGAGGATGACCAGGCCGGTGCCCAATACGGCTGCAATCCCGAGCAGCCCGACAACCACTTGCGAACTCGGCTCGGCCTTCGAGTCGAGACCCGCACTCAGCAGGAACGCTTGCGCGGCCAGGCTTATGCCGGGCAGCTGCCAAAGCACTCCCTCAGCCGCCCTTCGACGCTCCTCGATCAGCCGGAAGCTTTCCGCTACCCCAGGTACTTCGTGTACGCCGGGTAGTCGATCCGGGCGTCGCCGCAGTGATGATGGCCGGGGATCCCCCAGCCGTTCCTCGCGAAGTGGTCGCGGGCGCACAGCGTGGGGAAGAAGCTGTACTCCCGGTTCGGCACGTGGAAGCGGTACCTGACCCTGGTCCTCACCTTGCCCGGTGCGAGCTGCTTCGGCTGGATCGTCTTCCTCAGGCGCACCTCGGGAGGCCACCTGTCCCCGTTGACCAAGCCCCAGTAGAAGTACACGCGCGGAACCCGTATCCCCGGCTCCTGCCGCGATTCGACCGTCGCGCGGAAGGTGAACTCGCCGTGGCCGTCGGGGCCGTGCTCGCAGTAGTTGCAGCTCACGAGCTTCAGGCGCGAGTTCAGATACACGGTCGTGACCGGGCTCCTCACCGACGGGTTGCGACGCAGGAACGCGCGGTAGCGGGTGCCGAGCGTCGGCTTGTGCTTGAACCGGTACCTCCCGTCCTCCCCGGTGGTCGTGCTCGCGACGGTCCTGAACGAGTCGAACGGGAAGCGGTCGGCCGCGAGACCGACCCTCACGCCCTCCTCGTGCGTCGACAGCCGGCCCGAGATCGTCACGGCGCGCGTGTAGATGACGATCTTCTCGCCCCGCTTGATGCTCAGCGAGGCCGGCGCGGCAAACGCTCCACCCGGTGTCAGCGCGACCGCGCCGAGCGCGATCGCCGCGATCTCGATCCCCCTGCCGATGCCCGAAGTATGCGTCACGAAGGCCGGTTAGAGTCGCACCATGCCCGGCACCTGGACCCAGCAGGACCTCGAGCGGCACGTCAACTCGATCAACGAGCGGCTGCGAGCCATCGAGGAGCAGCTGGCGCGCATCTCCGACGCGACCGGCATCCCCTACGAGCGCCCCGGCGCGGGGTGCCGGCCGAGGTCGTCGAGCTCGTTCGCGCCGGCAACCACATGGGCGCGGTCAAGCGCTACCGCGAGCTCACCGGCGCGAGCCTCGCCGACGCGCAGGACGCCGTCTCCGCGATCTAGCGCGCGGCGCCCGCGCCTAGCGCGCGAACGACGTGCTGCGGGACGAGAACCGGCCGCGCCGCCGCGGCCCGCGGCCCATGCGCTCGAGGGCGTCGAACTCCTCCAGCGACCGGCCCGCGCCGACGGCCACGCAGGTCAGCGGGGAGTCGGCCACGTGCACGGGTAGCGAAGTCTCGTCGGAGAGCAGGTGGGCGAAGCCGCGCAGCAGCGCCCCGCCGCCGGCCATCACGATCCCGCGGTCGGCGATGTCGGCCGCCAGCTCCGGGGGCGTCCGCTCGAGCGTGGACTTCACCGTCTCGACGATCGCGTGCAGCTGCTCGGCGCAGGCGTCGCGCACCTCGGTGCTCGTGAGGTGCACGTTCTTCGGCAGGCCCGACACGAGGTCGCGCCCGCGGACCTCACCCGACAGCTCAGGCTCGAGGGCGATCGCGGAGCCGATCTCGAGCTTGATGTCCTCCGCCGTCTGCTGGCCGATCGCCATCGTGTGCGCGCGCTTCATGTGCAGCGTGATCGCGTCGTCGAAGTCGTAGCCGCCGATCCGCAGCGACTCGGAGACGACGATCCCGCCGAGCGCCAGCACGGCGACCTCGCTCGTCCCGCCGCCGATGTCGACGATCATGCTCCCGCTCGGCTCGGCGATCGGAAGCTCCGCGCCGATCGCGGCCGCCACCGGCTCCTCGATCAGGTTGACCTGGCCGGCCCCGGCGGCGATGCACGCCTCCTCGACCGCGCGCTTCTCCACGTCGGTCACGCCCCACGGCACGCACATCACGACGCGCGCGCGCGACAGCCTCCGCGTGTGCACGCGGCCGATGAAGTAGTGGAGCATCCGCTCCGTCACCTCGAAGTCCGCGATCACCCCGTGCCGCAGCGGCCGGATGGCGGAGATCGTGGCCGGCGTGCGGCCGATCATCCGCCGCGCCTCGTCGCCGACGGCATGCACCTCGCCGGTGTCGGTGTCGATCGCGACCACCGACGGCTCGGACAGCGCTATCCCGCGCCCGCGCTCGTAGACGAGCGTGTTGGCCGTGCCGAGGTCGATAGCCAGATCGCGCCCACTGCCGCGACCCGTGAAGCGTGCCATCAACGCAGGATAGGCGCCGAAACGCCTACAACGTCGGATCTGCGAGACACGGCCCAAGCCCGCACACGTCGATCACCCTCCCGCCGGGGCTCAGGAACGCCGACTTCTGCTGGCGCGCCTCCGGTTGCCTGCGCGGGTACTCGTGCGGGTCCTGGTAGTCGCGCGACGGCGGGACGTTCTCGTTCGGCGGCGGCGGCGTGCCGACCTTCTTCGTCCCGATCGTCCGCGGCGCCCCGATGTCCCACTCGACGATCGCCGATCCGTCGAACGGGAACGACCCGATCGGCGGCACGCCGAAGATCGGGTTCCCGAGGTCGAGGTCGCGGCCCGGGGCCGCGTACGGGAAGCGCGCGCGGGCGCCGATCGTGCGCGCCTCCGTCTCGGCGGCGACCTGCGCCACCTGGTGGTCGCCGATCCCGCCATGAAGCATCACGTGGTGCGGCGGCGTGTTCGGCAGCGGGTCGTCGGTCATGTGCAGGGCGTACCCGTCGGCCTCGGCGCGGTCCCAGAGGAGCTGCATCAGCGACAGGATCAGCGGCCGCTGGAGCTCGTTGGGATACGACTGGTAGAGCACGTATGAGTACTCCGGCAGGTCCGGGTTGCTCGGGTCGGGCGACTTGCCGGTGCCGAAGTCGGTGCTGCGCTGGAGCAGGGTGCTGTAGTTCATGCCGGGCACGCCGAGCACGCCGCGGTCGCCGTCCACGAACAGCGCCATCAGCGATCCGCCGATGATCCCGCCCTGGCTGTTGCCGTCGTAGTACGCGCGCGTGGTGTCGATGATCGGCTGGCCGCCGGCGCGCTGGAACGCCGCGTTCGAGTTGAACCCCTGCGGGTGGACCATGAGCCGCGCGAGGTAGAGGAAGTTGAGCATTCCCTGCTGGACCCGGTCGGCGAGCTTGGGGAAGTTCGACAGGTCGTGCTCCATGGCGACGACCGTCTGGTAGTCGCAGTTCGGCAGGTTCGGCCCGGTGCCGCGCGCGAAGCGCCCGAAGATCTCCTCGACCTGGTCCTGGATGTCGTCGGCGCCGCCCGGGATGTCCGGGAGGTCCGCGCAGGACATGCCGATCCAGTCGGTCGCGCAGTAGACGAAGTTGTGCTCCTGCACCATCGCGCGCGCCTGCGACTGGAAGACCTCCCCGCGCGAGCCGAGTAGCCCGTGCCCGTAGAGCGACGGCCGCGCCCCGCCCTCGGCGACCGCGACCTTCGGCACCAGGCACGTGTACCGGGCCGTCGTGGTGTTCCCGGGGATCCGCACCGGGGTCCCGGTGGTCTTCGTCGGGTCGTACGCGAACTCGGAGCCCGACGGGCAGCCCGGCGCGTCGAGGTAGCACGGCACCTCGTAGGTGCCCTCGACGCTGTACGCGATCCGGTCGGGGTCGGTCGACGGCTCGACGTGCGCCGTGAACTTGGGCGCCGAGCCGGCGACCTTCAGGTCCGCGAGGTTCGTGTCGCCGAGCTGCTTGAACGCGTCGTCGCGCATGTGCAGCATCCGCTCGCTCAGGTTGCGCTCGCTGGCCACCGTGAAGTCCCAGGCGCGGTAGAGGTCCTCGCGGCCGATCCCCGCCTCCGCGAGGGTGCGGAAGATCGACTCGAAGTGGGACCGGCGCTTCTCCACCGCGGCGCTCTTCGTGGGGTTGCCGTCGCGGTAGATGCTGAAGCCGGGCACCGGCACGAGCGGCTTGCCGGCGGCGTCGTTCAGTCGCCGCAGGGCGACGATGAAGCGGTGCCCCTCGGCCAGGTTCCTGCCCGGCCTGATCAGCAGGTTCACGTTGCTCGGGTTCTTGGGGTTCGCGTCGACCTCGGCCCAGATGAGCTGCCGCTCCAGCGTCTGCGTGTCGATCAGCACCACCGGCTGGTCCACCCGGTACGTCTGCCGCATGTCGTCGATCGGGACGATCCGGCTCTTGTCGAACGCCGTCTTCGTGTCGAGGCCGGGGACCCGCGTCACGATCTGCGAGCCCGGGCTGAACCCGTCGTTGCGGTTGAACGGCCCCGGGTCGATCGGCTTGTTCTCCACGTTGCGCGGCATCGAGAGGACGTTGAGGTTCAGGCGGCGGCCCGTCGCCGTCGTCGAGTCGGCCGTCGTGAAGTGGTCGTTCGGGAACGGCAGCATGCAGTCGGCCCAGTCGATCCAGTCACAGCGTTCCGGGTTGTCGGGCGTGTAGTCGACCGGGGGCGGACTGCCGCCGCCGCCCGAGCCGCCCCCGTTGCCCCCGGACCCGCCCGGTCCGTGGCCCGGGCCGCCCGCGCCCGGCGTCTTCCCGCAGCGCTTCGGATCGCGCTTCAGCCCCCACCCGACGCGAAGGCGCTTGCCTGGCTTGCCGCCGCGGCGCTTCAGGCGCGCGCCGGTGACCACGATCGTCCCGCGCTTGCAGCCTTTGATCGCGCGCCGGCCGGCCTTGGTCAGCTTGAGCTTGACCTTGCGCGCGTGCCGCTTGCCCAGCGTCACCTCGCTCACGCGGGTGGCCACCACCGGCGCCGACTTCTTCCCGTGCCGGCGGAAGCTCGCGAACAGCCGCACCAGCGACGGCTCCTTCCTGGCGCGGGCCCGCACCGCGATGCGCCCGCTCTTCAGGATCGTCCGCTGGCTCTTCGAGACGAGCCGGAGCTCGAGCCCCGGCTTCGCGGCGTCCGCCGCGGGCGCCCACAGCACCAGCGATGCGGCGAGCCCCGCGACAAGTGCCCCCAGCCTGCGTCCCCCACGCGACATGCGGGGCGAAGCGTAGAGCTTCACGGGCGGGTGACACGCCACCCCGGCCGACCCGTTACCGTGCGCGCAGTGAGCGACATCCGCGACCCTGACTACGCGGAGCGCCTGGCCCACGAGTCGCCGGACGAGTACCTCCGCCGCCGCGAGTTCCTGCAGCGAACGGCCGCGACCGCCGGGCTCGCGGCCGGGCTAGCCACGGTGCTCAACCCGGGGGCCCTGGTCGCCGAGGCGGCCCGCACCCAGCGCCGCAAGCCGCTTCCCAGCCCGCGCAACCTGCCGATCGACACGTTCGTCGTGTTGATGATGGAGAACCGCTCGTTCGACCACTACCTCGGTTGGCTGCCGAACGCGGACGGGATGCAGGCCGGGCTCAAGTACAAGGACGACCAGGGCAAGGTCCACCCGACCTGGTACCTGGGCGGCAAGCCGAACTTCCAGGGTTGCGGCTACGAGGACCCGACGCACGGGTTCGAGGGCAGCCGCGAGTCCCACAACAGGGGCAAGATGGACGGCTTCCGCCGCGCGTCGGACAACGACGACTTCGCGATCAGCTACTACAAGGAGAAGGACGTCCCGTTCGTCCCGAAGGCGGCGAAGGCGTTCACGGTCTACGACCGGTTCTTCGCCTCGCTGCTCGGCCCGACGTACCCGAACCGCGAGTACATGCACGCCGCCCAGTCGTATGGAGAGACGACCAACAGGCTGCCGACGGACAGCGGAGGCTTCCCGGACACGACGATCTTCGCCGCCGCCAAGAAGAAGGGCGTCGACGGGCGCTACTTCTTCAACGACCTGCCGGCCGCCGGCCTGTGGGGTCAGCCGGGCCTGGCCCGCTCCTCGCGCGTGGAGGAGTACTACACGCGCTGCGCCGCCGGGACCCTGCCGCCGATCACCTACGTCGACCCCGCCTTCCTCGGCGCCGATCAGGGCACCTCGGGCGACGAGCACCCGCACGGCGACATCCGCGTCGGGCAGGCCTTCATGGCCGACGTCGTCCACGCCTTCATGGAATCGCCGCACTGGCCGCGCGGCGCCCTGTTCATCGTCTACGACGAGGGCGGCGGGTTCTTCGACCACGTCCCGCCGCCGCGCGTGCCGGACATCCGCGAGAGCCGCGACTACGACAAGGACTTCGGGCAGATGGGCTTCCGCATCCCCGCCGTGGTGGTCTCGCCGTGGGTCAAGCGCGGGCAGGTCAACCACGGCGTCTTCGGGTTCGAGTCGATCCTCAAGATGATCCGCTACCGCTACGGCATCCCCCCGCTCACCCGGCGCGACGCCTACGCCCACAACATCGCGCGGACGTTCGACTTCGAGTCGAAGCCGCGGCTCGCTCTGCCCTCGCTGCCGGACCCGCCCTCGATCGTCGGCGAGCCGTGCACGACGGGCGAGGGGGCGCGCGCGGCGGCGCGGCCGAAGCCGCACGACTTCGAGAAGATGCTCACCTCGGGGTACCTGGACCGCCTCGGCTTCAAGTACAGGCCGGCCACGCCGGAGACGATGTTCCGCGAGCCGTCGAAGATCCAGAGCCGGCTGCGGTCGGGCAATTGACGCGCGCGGCGCTGCTCGCGCTCGTCGCCGCGCTGGCGCTCGCCGCCGCGGCCGGCGCGGTCAGCAGGACGGGCGGCGACGGCCCCGACCGCCTGGTCGGAACGCCGGGGCCCGACCACCTCTCGGGGGAGGGCGGCAACGACACCGCCTTCGGGCTCGGCGGACGCGACGGCATCAACGGCGGCGCCGGGGTCGACGTCCTCAAGGGCGGCGCGGACGACGACGACATCTCGGGCGGCGACGGCCCCGATCGAGCCTCGGGCGGCGACGGCGCGGACCGCATGTTCGGCCAGGGGGGCCCCGACCGCCTGGCGGGCGACGACGGCCCCGACCGGATCTTCGGCGGCGACGCGAACGACCAGCTGTTCGGCGAGGCCGGCGACGACGTCCTCAAGGGACGGTCGGGCGGCGACAGGCTGAGCGGCGGCGACGACGAGGACGTGCTCTACGGCGGTGACGGCGAGGACCGGCTCGCCGGCGGCCCGGACGAGGACGTGCTGCGCGGCGGCCGGGGCAACGACCTGTTCGACGCGCGCGACGGCTCGGAGGACCTGATCGACTGCGGCCCCGGCGAGGACACGGTTCTGGTCGACGCCCAGGAGGACGGCGTCTTCAACTGCGAGAGCGTCGAATACCCGAAGGGGAGCTAGCCGGAGCCGGAGCCGGAGCCCGCCTGCGTCCTGCGGTCATCGCGCCGGACCTGCCGGAAGCCGGCGTCGAGCAGCCTGACCGCCTGCCCGCCGATGTCCGGTGAGTTCAGGAGGACGACGCCGAGGGTGTGGCCGCCGCGGCGCACGACGGCCACGAAGCAGTGACCCGCCTCGTCGGTGGTTCCCGTCTTGAGCCCGATCGTGCCCTTGTAGCCCATCCGCAGGAGCGGGTTGGTGTTGTAGAGGTTGAGGTGCTTGCCCTGGATGAAGGGGAAGTACGGGTTGGCCTGCCGGCGCCGTACGACCTCCGCGATCCGCGGCTCCCGCATCACGATGCGCGTGAGGGCCGCCAGGTCCGCCGGGCACGAGACGTTCCCCTTCTGGAGGCCGTAGGACGAGACGAAGCGTGTGCAGCTGAGCTTCAGGCGGCGCGCCTTGCGGTTCATCAGCCGCGCAAACCTGCGATCCGAGCCGGCCATCCGGTCGGCCAGCGCGATGGCGGCGTCGTTGCCCGACGGCAGCATCGCGCCGAACAGCAGCGTCCGAACGGTCACCCGCTTGCCGCGCGGCAGCACGCCGACCATCGAGCCCGTGAAGCGAACCGCCTCCTTGCGTATCAGGGACGTCGCCTCCGGCGGGAGCCGCTGCACGGCCAGGAGCGCCGTCATGATCTTCGTCACGCTCGCGATCGGCCGCACGCGCATCGGCTTGAGGCGCCACATGACGCGCCCGGTGTCCACGTCGAACAGGAGCGCCGCGGCCGGCCTGGGCTCCAGGCTCACGTCCACCGAGTTCGGGCCGGCGATCGTGATCCCCGGAGGGAGCTGGCGCGGAAGCCTGGCGGTGCGCTCGCGTTTCTCCGGCGGCGCCGACGGGCGCACCGACGCGGCGCGCTGCCTCTGGCCGCTCACCGTCGCGTCGTCGCCGCTCGTGACGAACGCGACCGCCGCGGCGCCGCCCCCGGCGAGCGCCAGCGCCACGAGCAGGGCGAGCAGCGGACCGCGCGGGCGGCGCCGGCGCTTCGCCCCTCCCTGGAGGACGCTACTCATCGTGCGGCGCGTTCAGCGCGCCGAGGACGCCGACACCGAGCAGCGCGAGGACGATCAGCGACAGGACCACGAGCACGTCTATGCCCTCCTTGATCGCCACCCGCACGGTCAGGAAGGCGAGCAGGCCGATGATGAAGAGCGCTCCCGCGAGCGCGGCGTTCCGGGCCATCAGTAGACCGGCAGCCTCGGCTCGACGTAGTTCTCCTTCACGTCGCGGGCGAAGAGCTTGATGGCAGCCATCCCGAACAGGAAGCCGCCGATGTGCGCGAAGTACGCGACGCCGCCCACGTCGCCCGCCCCCGACGACGCGCCCGCGTCGAGGAGCTGGAGCACGAACCACCCGCCCAGCACGAGCAGCGCCGGCAGCTCGAGCACGGTCACGAAGAAGACGATGAAGATCAGCGTGATCACGCGCGCGCGGGGATAGAGGATCGCGTAGCCGCCCAGGACCGCGGCTATCGCTCCACTCGCGCCGAGGTTCGGCACTGTCGAGTCGGAGTTGACGGCCGTCTGGAGCAGCGTCGCGGCGAGGCCGCCGAGCAGGTAGAAGATCACGAACCTCGGCCTGCCCATCGAATCCTCGACGTTGTTCCCGAAGATCCACAGGAAGAGCATGTTGCCAGCGATATGCAGCAGCCCCCCGTGCATGAACATCGAGAAGAGGACCGTCAGCCACACGGTGGGCTGGTCCTGAGCCTCGCCCGTCACGCCCTGCTTGCCCTCGCACAGGACCTGCCCCGAGTCGCTCAGCTCGCACTCCTTGCCCATGTGCGTGAGCTCGTACGGGATGTAGGCGTACTCGACGGTCGTCGAGTCCTTCACGGCGAAGCCGCTGCCGTTCCAGTGCGCTCCCTGCAAGCCGAAGAAGACGACGACGCAGATCGCGATGATCGCCACCGTGACGACCGGAAACCGGCGCGTGGGGATGTTGTCCCGGAGCGGGAGCAAGCGGGGAAGGCTAGTGACCTAATTCGTCATTTCCGCGCACCTTCCCGGCGCCTGGGCGCGGGAAGATGAAGCGGAACTTCCGAATCAGGTCTTACGGCGCGGCCACGTTCAGCGCCTCGATCGCGCGCGAGAAGTGGAGCCCCGGCTGCGGGCCGCCCTCGATCGCGAACACGCGCCGGCCGCGCGCCACGCCGCCCAGGCCGTGGCGGGGCGTCCGCATGTCGGGCAGGCGCGACCAGCTTGCGGTAGCCGGGTCGTAGCGCTCGACCTCGCGGATGGTGCCCGCCGACTCCTCGCCGCCGAACACCACGATCGTCCCGCCCACGCGGGCGGCGGCTATGCCGCCGCGCGGCTTCGCCATGTGGGGTAGCCGCTTCCAGCGCCCGGTCTCGGTGTCGTAGCGCTCGAGCACGTCGAAGTTGCCCCTCCCGGCCGCCCGCCCCGCGAGCACGTACACGTAGCGCCCGGCGGACGCCGCCGCCAGGTGCTCGCGCGCCGTCGGCATCGGCGGGCCCTGGTGCCAGCGGTTCGAGCCGATGTCGTAGACGTCGAGGCGGCGCAGCGCCTTCCCGTCGCGCGCGCCGCCGACCACGTAGAGGCGGTCCCTCACGCGCGCGGCCGCGAGCGCCGCCCGCGCGCGCGGCATCGCTCGCAGCGGCGTCCAGCGGTCGGTGTCCGGGTCGTACCGGAACAGGCGGGCGGACTCCTCGGCCAGGCCGGTGGCGGCGGAGTAGCCGCCCACCACGTAGACGTGGCTTCGGTGCGCGGCCATCGCGACGTGGTTCAGCGCCGTCGGCAGCGGCCTCACCCGCCTCCAGGTGTCCGTGTCGACGTCGTAGCGCTCCACCGCGCCCGTCGTATGGCCGTCGCTCCGCCGGAAGCCGCCCGCCACGTAGACGAAGCGGCCGGTGCGCGCCGCTCCGACCTCCGTGCGCGAGAGCGGCGCCGGGTGGAGCGCGCTCCAGCCGGCGATGGCGGCGGGCTCGCGCTCGGGCTTGCCGCAGCCGGCGAGCAGCAGCACGGCGGCGAGGGCCGCTCCGCCCGCCCGCCTCACGCGCTCAGTGACGCGCGGCGCGCTCGAGCGTCTGCTCGGCGTGGTAGCTCGAGCGCACGAGTGGGCCGGCGGCGACGGACTCGAACCCCATCGCGTACGCCTCGCGCTCGAGCTCGGCGAACTCGTCGGGGTGCCAGTAGCGCACCACCGGCAGGTGGTCGCGCGTGGGTCGCAGGTACTGACCGACGGTGAGCACCTGAACCTCGTGCTCGCGCAGCACGGCGAAGGCCTCCAGCAGCTCGTCCTTCGTCTCGCCGAGCCCGGTCATCAGGCCGGACTTGGTCACGACCTCGTCGCCGCCCATCTCCTTGGCGTTCAGGAGCGCGCGGCACGAGCGGCGGAAGCTCGACCCCCGGCGCGCGAGCGGGTACAGCCGCGGGACCGTCTCGACGTTGTGGTTGAAGACGTCGGGCCGCTCGGCGATCACGCGCGCCAGCGGCATCTCCTCGCCGCGGAAGTCCGGGGTGAGCACCTCCACCTTGCAGCCGGGAGCGAAGCGGCGGATCGAGCGGATCACGCCGACGAACGCAGTCGACCCGAGGTCGGGCAGGTCGTCGCGGTCCACGCTGGTGATCACGGCGTGGCGCAGGCCCATCCGCTTGACGGACTGGGCGACGCGCAGCGGCTCGAGCGCGTCGGGCGGGCCCGGCTTGCCCGTCTTCACGTTGCAGAACCCGCAGCGGCGCGTGCAGGTGTCGCCGAGGATCATGAACGTGGCCGTGCCCTGTTCCCAGCACTCGCCGATGTTCGGGCAGGCGGCCTCCTCGCACACGGTGTTGAGCGCCTGGCCGTCGATCATGCTCTTGAGCTCGAGGAAGCGCTGGCCGCCGGGGGCCCTGACCTTGAACCACGGCGGCTTGCGCTCGCGGTAGGGGCGGACCTCGCCCATGTCGAGCACCCGCGCGCCGCCGGGGTTGGAGCGCGACCGTGTGCTCACGCGGGCGCCCCAGCGCTCAGTGTCGGCAGCGACGCGTCGCCGATCGCGTCCATCAGGCGCTCACGCGTAACGATCCGCTGCCTCAGTCCGAACTCCTCCGCGAACCGGTAGGCCATGCGCTTGCGGAAGCAGCTCATCGCGCCGGTGCGGCGCGTCTCCACGTAGAGCGAGGTCATCCGCACGCCGTCGATGCCGCACGGCACGATCCACTCGAACGGCTGGAGGTCGCAGTCGACGTTGACGGCGAAGCCGTGCATGGTCACGCCGCGCGAGACGTGGACGCCGATCGACCCGATCTTCCGCTCGCCGACCCAGATCCCGGTGAGTCCCTCGCGCACCTCGGCGTCCACGCCCTCCTCGGCGAGCGCGGCGATCACCGCCCGCTCGAGGCTGCGCAGATACCCGATCACGTCGCCGACCCCCATGATCGGGTAGCCGACGAGCTG
Organism: Thermoleophilaceae bacterium; assembly: GCA_035275105.1. Taxonomy (GTDB): domain Bacteria; phylum Actinomycetota; class Thermoleophilia; order Solirubrobacterales; family Thermoleophilaceae; genus AC-37. The sequence goes on along the minus strand of DATENL010000206.1, from coordinate 9,097 downwards.
GCCGGGCCCGTGGTAGGTCACGCGCCCGCCGCGGGTGGTCTCGGCCACCTCGATTCCCTGCGAGCGGTACCAGTCGTCGCCCATCGGCAGGTCGGCGCGCTCGGTGCGGCGACCCTTCGTGTAGACGGGGTCGTGCTCGAGCAGCAGCAGCGTGTCCGGGATCTCGCCGGCCTGGCGCGCCTCGCGGACGTGGTTCTGAAGGCCGACGCCGGCCGCGTACGGCAGCCGTCCCACGTTCGCGACCCAGAGCTCAGGCATGCCAGACGATGCTACTCCGCGTTTGAAAAGGCGGTCCGGGGCGCATACCTCGAATGATGAGGGCTGTGGGGGTCGCGATTCTGGCTGCGCTCGTGTTCGCGAGCGGCGCGCAGGCCGCCCAGGTCCCCGTCGTCAAGGTCCTCTCGAGTCGCGCGGACCTCGTGTCCGCCGGCGACGCCCTGGTGGCCGTCAAGCTGCCGAAGGGCTCCGACCCGTCCGACCTGACCGTGCACGCCGGCAAGCGCGACGTGACCGGCGCGTTCGCGCTGCGGCCGAACGGGCGCGTCGAGGGTCTCGTGAAGGGGCTCGGCGTCGGCCGCAACGTGCTGACCGCGCGCGTGGCGGGCGGGCGCGGTGCGCGGATCGTGCTGACGAACCACTCGAACGGCGGGCCCCTCTTCTCGGGCCCGCAGGTGCAGCCCTGGGTCTGCCAGGACACCGCGAAGGACAGGAAGTGCAACGAGCCGGCGGAGGTGGAGTACCAGTACAAGTCGGCGGCCGGCGAGTTCCTGCCCTACAACCCGAAGTCGCCGCCATCCGACGTCACGACCACGAAGACCGACCAGGGCAAGACGGTCCCGTACATCGTCCGGCGCGAGACGGGCTACCAGGACCGCGACCAGTACGCGATCGCCGCCCTGGACGATCCCGCGCACCCGACCGCGCCGTGGTCGAGGAACGCGCACTGGAACCACAAGCTGCTGATCACGCACGGCGCGAGCTGCGGCATCGAGCGCGAGGCCGGATCGGCGCCGGACGTGATGGCCGACGACGCGCTCTCGCGCGGTTTCGCGGTCATGTCCACGGCGCTCGACAACGCCGGCCACAACTGCAACATCGTCACCCAGGCCGAGTCGCTCGCGATGGCGAAGGAGCGGGTCGTCGAGCTGTTCGGACCGATCCGGTACACGATCGCGCGCGGCTGCTCGGGCGGCTCGCTGACGCAGCAGCAGGTGGCGAACGCGTACCCGGGCATCTACCAGGGGCTCACGCCGCAGTGCAGCTTCCCCGACGGTTGGTCGACCGGCCAGCAGCTCTCCGCCTACCACCTCACCCGCCTCTACTTCGAGAACCCCAGCAAGTGGGGCCTGGGGGTCGCCTGGACTCCCGACCAGATCGCCGAGGTCGAGGGCCACCCGAACCACGTGAACGCGGCGATCTTCGACTCGATCTACTGGACCGACCTGGGCGTGCCGGACGACGGCTGCACGGGGGTTCCGGCAGAGCAGACCTACAACCCGACCTCGAACCCGGGCGGCGTGCGCTGCACGCTCGCGGATTACATGATCAACGTCCTCGGCCCGCGACGGAGGAGCGACTGGAGCGCGAACGAGCAGAAGATCGGGCACGGATTCGCAGGGCTCCCGCTGGATGACGTCGGGGTGCAGTTCGGGCTGCGCGCGCTGCGGCAGGGCAGGATCACGCCGGCCCAGTTCGTCGACCTGAACGAGAAGATCGGCGGCGTCACCGTCGACATCCGCCCTGTTCAGAGGCGCTTCCGGGCCAACCAGCCCGCGCTGCAGAACGCGTACCGCAGCGGTGCGATCAATGAGGGCAACAACCTGGCCGGCGTCCCGATCATCGACCTGCGGGGCCCGGACCCGGGTGCGTTCCACGACGCCTACCGGACCTGGACGATGCGAGCGAGGCTCGAGCGGCACCAGGGACACTTCCCGAAGAACCACGTGATCTGGTTCGGGCACGTCGCGCTGGTCGGCGACGCGAACTACGCGAGCGAGGCCTTCCTCGCCGTCGATCGCTGGCTCGCGCGGGTCGAGAAGGACAAGCGGCCGATATCGCGCGAGCGCAAGGTGGCTGAGGACCGGCCCGAGGACATCCAGGACCGCTGCTCGCAGATCCCCGGCGTCGAGGCCGTGGACGTGCCCGGGCTGGGCCAGGTGTGCAAGCAGGAGCAGGTGCAGACGCGCTACGCGACTCCGGCGATGGTCGCCGGCGAGGGGATCCGGACCGACACGAACAAGTGCCGGCTCAAGCGGCTGCTGCGGACCGACTACTACCCGGTCGAGTTCAGCGACGACCAGTGGTCACGGCTCAAGAACGTGTTCCCGACGGGCGTGTGCAACTGGGCCCGGTCCGGCGTGTCGCAGCGCGGGGCGATCCCGTGGCTGACGTACCAGAAGGACGCCCGCGGCAAGCACGTGATCTACGGCGGCCGTCCCCTCGGCAAGGCGCCGCGGTCGCGCGCCCTGAAGTAGGCCGAACGGCCTTTTGCACCTCCGTCGCCGAGACCTGGGGCTGGCGGTTGGCTCCACTCGCGCGGGCGCTGATCGCGTTCCAGGTGCCGTACGTGGCGATCGGCGGCGTGGCGGTGGCGAGCTACGACCCTCGTCGGCGGCCCCGAGACTTCGACATCGTCGTGATGCCTTCCGACCACGGAGTCAGGCGCGCCCACAGAGCGGTTCGCTACCTGCTCTGGCGCTGGGGCCTGACCGAGGGCACGCCGCCCCTGACCTTGAGCGCAAGCGCGTTCGGCCAGCGGCTTGAGCTGGAGGTCCCTCTGGTGCCGGGAACACTGCACGTGGTAGGTGGACCCCGAGTCAGGCTCGCGCCCGACGAGCTCTTCGCCTGCCGACGCTGGCGGGTCCTTGACAGGTGCCCCGTCGCAATTTGCAGCTTCGATCATTTGGTGGCGATGAAGCGCGCCAGTGGAACGCCGCGTGACCAAGCTGATCTGGAGCTGCTGGGCGTACCCTGACGGGATGGGCGGCGGTGGCCTAGAGGACGCGCTGGAGCGCCGTCAGCAGGAGCTGCGCGAGAGGAGCGCGGCGCGGGCGGCGAGCGAAGCGGCGGCAGCGCGACGGCTGAGGGAGAACCAGGCTCACCTCGAGCGTCTGCGCGCTGCGGGGCGGTCCTTCGCCGAGCGTGCGCAAGCGCGCGGGCTCGACCCCGACACCCTTTCCGTAGCCCGTCGCGAGACGGTACGTGGGCTCCTTACGACACGGGAGCGCACGGTGGTCACCGAGCACAAGGTCTGGACGCTCACGCGGCACTCGGCACCCACGGGGGGAGCGTACGATCACCCAAGCGCCGGGTACTACGTCGCCCTTGACGGCAACGTCCTCAAGATGCCGGCGGAACGAGAGGCGCGACTTCGCGCGGTGCGCCTAGAGGAGGCGACCCTCAAGCAGGTTGACGGGCTGATAGAGATCATGGCTCGGCGTCTCATTCCCTGACGCGACGGACGCCAAGGATTCGCGCAGCCTAATCTCGGGTCGTGGGGACGGTCGATCGGTTTTGGACGCGCAGGCTGCGCTGGCGCCTCTTGGGCGCGTGGCGCTGGCCCGCGTTCGCTGTGTTCACGGTCGTCGACGCGTTCCTGCTGCACAAGCTCGGGGTGGTGCGGCACTGGAACATCGCGTTCGCGCTGATCAGCGCGTCGTTCGGCAATATCGCGCTGCTCGTCGGCGCGGACCTGCTCGTTCGCCTGACCGCCCGCAACCGCGCGGCGCAGGGCGTGCCGATGGCGCCCACGCAGGTCGAGACGACGATCGATCGCACGGGGGTCGCCCTGCTCGCCGTCGGCGCGGTCGGCCTGCTCGTGTCGGGGCTCGCGACCCAGCACCTGATCGTCTCCGAGACGAACGCCACCACCGCCAACGCAAAGGCCGTCGAGGCGTGGGTCAACCACAACGCGAGCGAGGAGTACCGCCGCAACCTCGAGACGGCGAACACCGACAAGCTCGCCGACAACTACTTCAGGACGTGCATCGCCGACGACGAGCGCGACCGCTTCCTGTGCCTCTTCGTGGACACCAAGCGCAAGCCGCCCGAGGTCGTCCGCGACCCGAGCACGGAGCCCAACCGCCCGCAGCGGACCGGCGGGCCGTAGCCGCCGCGGACCCGGCCGCGGGGTCGAACGTCCATTAACCGACCCTATGGCGTCGGTTAATGGACGTTCGACCGGCTAGGCCTTCGCCAGGGCGGCGATGTCGATCGGCTCGAAGCCGCGCTCGCGCATCCCGCGCTCGATCTCCGCTATCGCCGTTTCGATCACGAAGACGCGCGCGTACTTCTTCGACTCGGCCGGCACCAGGTGCCACGGGCCGTGCTCGGTGTCAGTTCGCTCGAGCATGTCCTCGACGGCCGCCTCGTACTCCGGGCGCTTCTCGCGGTTGCGCCAGTCCTCGTCGGTCAGCTTCCAGCTCTTGAGCGGGTCGTCACGGCGGCGCTCGAACCGCCTGAGCTGCTCCTCCGGCGAGATGTGCATCCAGAACTTCATGATGATCATGCCCTCCAAGACGAGCGTGCGCTCGAGGCCGACGATCTCGTCGTAGGCGCGACGCCACTGCTCCTCGGTCGCGAACCCCTCGACGCGCTCGACCAGCACGCGGCCGTACCAGGTGCGGTCGAGGACGGCCACCCCGCCCCAGCCCGGAAGCGCCGGCCCGAAGCGCCAGAAGAAGTGGTGCCGCTTCTCGTCGTGGGTTGGTGCCGCGAACGCCGCCACCCGCACGTGGCGGTGGTCGAGCTCGGCCGTCAGGCGCTTGATCGCGCCGCCCTTCCCCGACGCGTCCCAGCCCTCGAACAGCATGCACACCGGCGGGCCCAGACGGCCGTCGCCGATCAGTCCGCCGAGCTGAAGCCTGAGCGCGCTCAGCCGCTCCTGGCCGGCGGCCAGCCGCTCCTCGTACTCCTTGCGCGACAGCTTGAGGCTGAGATCGACCTCGTCGAGGCGGCCCACGCCCCGAATCGTCCCACTTCTACGACAGGCTCACCATCACGTGCTTGAGCTCGGTGTAGTCCTCGAGCGAGTAGACGGACATGTCCTTGCCGTAGCCGGACTGCTTGAAGCCGCCGTGCGGCATCTCCGACACGAGCGGGATGTGGTCGTTCACCCACACCGTTCCGAAGCGGAGCTGGCGCGCCGCGTTCATCGCTCGCCCGACGTCGCGCGTCCACACGCTCGCCGCCAGCCCGTAGTCGACTCCGTTGGCCCACTCGATCGCCTTCTCGTCCGACTCGAATCGCTGGACGGTCACGACAGGGCCGAACACCTCGCGCTGCACGATCTCGTCGTCCTGGCCGACGCCGGCGACGACGGTCGGCTCGAAGAAGAAACCGGCGCCGTCGCGGCGCTTTCCGCCGGTCACGTTCTCCGCGCCGCTGGGCTCGCGCTCGATGAACCCGCTCACGCGCTCGAGCTGCGCCTGCGACACGAGCGGTCCCATCTCGGTGTCGTCCGCGGTCGGATCGCCGACCTTCAGCGACTTCGCGGCGCCGGCGAGGCGGGACACGAAGTCGTCGTAGACCCCCGGCCCGGCGAGGACGCGCGAGGCCGCCGTGCAGTCCTGGCCGCTGTTCCAGTAGCCGCCGATCTTGACTCCCTCGACCGCGGCCTCCACGTCGGCGTCGTCGAACACCAGCACCGGCGCCTTGCCGCCCAGCTCGAGGTGCACGCGCTTGAGCGTGTCCGCTGCCGCCCGCGCGATCTCCTTGCCCGTGGCCACGTCGCCGGTGAGCGAGACCATCGCGACCGTCGGATGGCGCACGAGCGCCGCGCCGGCCGGCTCGCCGTGGCCGAAGATCACGTTCAGCACACCCACCGGCAGGTGCTCCGCCGCGATCTGCGCGAGCACCGCCCCGGTCATCGGCGTCTGCTCGGACGGCTTGAGCACCACGGTGTTCCCGGCCGCCAGCGCCGGGCCGATCTTCCACGCCGCCATCATCAGCGGGTAGTTCCAGGGCGCGACCTGCCCCACCACGCCGACGGGCTCGCGCCGCAGCATCGACGTGTAGCCCTGCATGTACTCGCCCGCTGCCTGCGCCTGCATCGTGCGCGCGGCGCCGGCGAAGAAGCGCAGGTTGTCGACCACGACCGGGATCTCCTCGCGCATCGCCTCGATCGGCTTGCCGACGTTGGTCGACTCGAGCTGCGACAGCTCCTCGCCGCGCTCCTCGATCGCGTCGGCGATCCGCAGCAGCGCGAGCGCGCGCTCGCCGGGCGGGGTCTCGGCCCAGCCCGGGAAGGCCGCATCGGCGGCGCGCACCGCGGCGTCCACGTCGGCCTCGCCGGACAGCGGCGCGGCCGCGATCTCCTCGCCCGTCGCCGGGTTCACGATCGGCTCGCTGGCGCCGTCGGCGGCGGCACGCTCCTCGCCCCCGATGAAGTTCTTGATCTCGGTCATTGCGGCGGTGGCCAAGTCGTCTCCTCTCCTGTTCAGGTCGTGGCGGTCGGCAGGCCGAGCGCGTCCTCGACCGGCGTGAAGTCCATCCCGACGCCCTCGGCGACCGCGGGGTGCGTCACGCGCCCGGCGGCGACGTTCACCCCGAGGCGCAGGCCCGGGTCGCGGGAGATCGCCTCGCGCACGCCGTGCTCGGCGAGCTCGAGGGCGTACGGCAGGGTCGCGTTGGTGAGCGCGAAGGTGGAGGTGATCGGCACCGCGCCGGGCATGTTGGTGACGCAGTAGTGGGTCACGTCGTCCACCTGGTAGGTCGGGTCCGAGTGCGTGGTCGGCCGCGAGGTCTCGAAGCAGCCGCCCTGGTCGATCGACACGTCCACGAGCACCGCGCGCGTCTTCATCAGGCGGAGCTGCTCCCGCGTTACGAGCCGCGGCGCCCGCGCGCCGTGCACCAGCACCGCGCCGATCACGAGGTCGGCCGAGGGCAGCAGCTCCTCGATCGACAGGGTCGACGAGAAGACCGTGTGGGCCTGGCCGTTGAACGCGATGTCGAGCTCCCGCAGCCTGTCGATCGAGCGGTCGAGCACGTACACCTCGGCCTCCATGCCGATCGCGATGAAGGCCGCGTGCATGCCGACGACCCCGCCGCCGATGATGACGACCGTCGCGCCGGGCACCCCGGGGACGCCGCCGAGCAGGACGCCGCGTCCCCCCAGCGGTCGCTCGAGCATGAAGGCGCCGGCCTGCGTCGCGATCTTGCCGGCCACCTCGCTCATCGGCGCGAGCAGCGGCAGCCGCCCGTGAGCGTCCTCGACGGTCTCGTACGCGATGCAGGTGGCGCCGCTGGCGGCCAGCTTCGAGGTCAGCTCCGGCGCCGGCGCCAGGTGCAGGTACGTGAACAGCACCTGTCCCTCGCGCAGCAGCTCCGCCTCCGCCGCCTGCGGCTCCTTCACCTTCAGCACGAGGTCGGCCTCCTCGAACACGCTCGCCGCGTCCGGCACCGTCCGCGCGCCCTGCGCCTCGTACGACCCGTCTGTGATCAGGCTGCCCTCGCCGGCCCCGGCCTGGATCAGCACCTCGTGACCGTGCGCGGTAAGCTCGCGCACCCCCGCGGGCGTGATCGCCACCCGGTACTCGTCCGGCTTGATCTCGGTCGGCACCCCGACCCTCACGCGCCCACCGCCTGGCGGCTCGCGACGGTGAAGGTGCAGCCCCGCCGCTCGAGCTCGGGGAACACGTCGTCCGGGTCGAGCGCGCGCTCGGGCGCCAGCACGCCGCGACCCGCTACGCGCCCGCGCGCGATCAGGCGCACGGCGGCGGCCGCCGGAGACGCGGTGGACACGATCCCGCCGCCCAGTCCCCACTCCTCGCTCGGGCGCGTCAGGGCGCACACGGTCACCTCGCGGTCGCCGGCGGCGGCGTCCACGCGATGCACCGACACCGTCCGTGCGGACTGCGGGCGGGCGGAGCGCGCGGCGGCGTCGATCTCCTCGTCCGCGGCGGCCGCCAGCGCACGCAGGCGCTCCAGCAGCGCCGGTGTCAGCGACAGCCTGAAGCTCGCCTCGTCGCAGCCGAAGCTGTCGCCGAACGTGCGCAGCTCGGAGTGCAGCGTGAAGATCGTGGGCGCGGTGCCGATCGGGTCGCCGTAGTCCACGTCGCCGCTGGCGGTCATCGGCTCGAGCTCGACGGGCTCGCCGCCCCTGATCGCGACGGGCTTCAGGGTGACCTCGTCGATCAGCGTGCGCAGCGCGTAGGGCAGGAGGAGCGCATCGCCAGGCGGCGGGTCGAGGTCGCGGCTCGCGGCGCTCACGTGCACCGAATCAAGCCGCTCGGCGCCGACCTCCCTCGCCGCGCGCAGCGCCATCAGGTTGGTCTTGCCCGGGCTCGACCCGATCCCGAGGATCCCGACCAGGCCGGCGGCGCGGAAGTCGGAGTCGAGCTCGAGCTGGCGGCCGGTCATCCAGTAGAGGCCGCCGAGGTCCAGGTAGTGGCACTCGGCGGCGAGGCACGCGCGCATCGCGTGGAGGTTGAACCGGTAGCTCGCGGAGTTGACGAGGACGTCGCATCCCGACAGCGCGTAGGGCAGGTCCTCGCCGGCGGCGTCGACCGCCATCGCGCTTGCCTTGGCGCCCCCGTGCGCGTCCGCCACCGCGGCCGCGCGGTCGCCGTCCAGGTCGAGCAGGCGCATCCGCCCGATCTCCGGGGAGTCGGCGAGGTCGCGCACGATCGCCGGGGCGATCGTCCCACCGGCGCCCAGCACCGCCACTCGCAGCGGGTCGGTCACCGCACCAGCTCCCTTCCGCGCAGGGCGAGCCAGAACTCGATCCGGTCGCGGGCGCGACCCAGATCGCGGCCGGTCAGCTCCTCGATGCGGCGGATCCGGTACCTCAGCGTGTGCCGGTGGCAGTAGAGCTCGCGGGCGGCGCGCTCCCACTGCCCGTTCGACTCGATGAACGCCTCCAGCGAGCGCACCAGCTCGTCGCCGTACTCGCCGCCGCCGTCCTCCAGCGGTCCGAGCACGCTGTCGCAGTACAGCCGCAGGCTGTCGTCGTCCTGGAGCGCGAGCAGCAGCTGGAACGCGCCGAGGTCGCGGTACGAGGCGACGTCGGGCGGCGCCGACCCGTTCGCCGCGAGCGCCGACGCCTCGAGCGCGCAGCGCGCCTCGTGGAAGGCGCGGCGCAGGTCGGCGGCCGCGGCCG
>DATENL010000205.1:0-2079 GCA_035275105.1 Thermoleophilaceae bacterium | reverse complement strand
GCCATCAGCTCGCGGCCTCCGGGAGCTTGCGCGCGCCGCGCAGCCGGCCGGAGCTCGCGCGCGGGTTCTGCGCGACCTCGCCGGCGGTCGGCGCGATCGCCCGTTGGTTGAGCAGCTCGGCCTCGGGAGTGCGCCCGCAGGCGCAGATGGGCAGGTCCGGCGGGCAGATGCAGCCGCGCGCGCGGTCGACGAGGAAGCGCTTGACACGCCGGTCCTCGAGCGAGTGGAACGAGATCGCCGCCAGGCGTCCGCCGGCGCGCAGGACCTTCCACGCGGGCGGGAGCGCGCGGTCGAGCGAGCCGAGCTCGTCGTTCACCGCGATCCGGATCGCCTGGAAGACCCGCTTGGCCGGATGGCCGCCGCCGAACCGCGCCGGCGCCGGGACCGCCGACTTGATCGTCTCGACGAGCTCGTTGGTCGTGTCGATCGGCTGGCGCTCGCGCCGGCGGACGACCGCGCGCGCGATCTGGCGGGCGAAGCGCTCCTCGCCGTAGCTGCGGAAGAGCTGGGCGAGGCGGCGCTCGTCCCAGTCGTTCACCACCTCGCGCGCATCGAGCTCCTGGGTGGTGTCCATGCGCATGTCGAGCGGCGCGTCGTACGAGTAGGAGAAGCCGCGCTCCCAGGTGTCGACCTGCATCGAGGACACGCCGAGGTCGAGGTACGCCATGTCCGCCTCGAATCCCTCCGCGACGAGCAGGTCGAGCGCGTCCGCGTAGTCCATGCGGAGGAAGCGCGTCTCGCACTCCACCTCGCGCGCGAAGCCCTCGAAGCGCTCCTCGGCGGCGGGGTCGCGGTCGACGCAGACGAGCGTGCCCGACGGGCCGATCCTGCCGGCCACGAGGCGGGCGTGGCCGCCGTCGCCGAACGTGCCGTCGACGGCGGTGTCCCCCGGATGCGGGTCGAGGAGCTCGATGAGCTCGCCGGCCAGCACCGGTACGTGCGTGCGCGTCATGTCAAGAAGGATGGCCAAGGCTCTCAGCGATCCCGGATATCTCCTGGTTGAGCGACGCGCGCTCCTCGGTCCAGCGGTCGCGATCCCAGACCTCGAGGTGGTCGAGGTTGCCGACGATGATCACCTCGCGGTCGATGCCCGCGTGGTCGATCAGGGCCTGGTTCAGCGTCACGCGCCCGGCCGAGTCGAGCTCCGCGTCGAACGAGGTGCCCGCGAAGTAGCGCGTCAGCTTGCGCCGCTCCTTGCTGAGCGGGTTCAGGTCGCCCAGGAAGCTCTCCGTCCAGCGCTCGAACGCCTCGGGAACCCAGATCGTCACGCAGGGCTCCACGTCCTGCGCGAGAACCACTCCACCTGAGAACGGCGCCCGTACCTTCGCCGGGACGTTGAGCCTGTTCTTCGCGTCGAGCGCGTATTCGAAGTGCCCGCGGAACGCCACTCTCTCCGAGGTCCCTGTTCATTGGGGGGCGGGGGAAGTCTTCGGGACCGAGGTGGCGGGGTGGGAGGAGCTCCGCCACCCCGGTCCTAGAAGGCGGCGCCACTATAACCCACAACTCCCCACTCTGCAACACATCTCTCCACAGGTGGGTGGTTGATGCGTGCCGAGCCGCTCGGTGCGGGGCCCGAGCCCAGTCGTGGAGCGGAAACTGCGCCGGTTACGGCGGTGGGGCGCCGGCCCAGGCCCGGTTGGTCACTTCGTTGCGCCGCGGCTTTCTGGGCGTGGAATTGCGCAATTTGCGGCCCCGCCTGGAGGACGGTGTCCTTTTTTGGCACCTATAGCTGCCACAAATGGCCTCCGTCGAGGCGGGCTAGCGGACGCCGGCCACCCCGCCGCCGTCGAGGAGCGCCGCGGCCAGGGCAGCGGCCACGAGCAGCAGGACCGACGGGACCAGGAGCAGGGCGACGACGAGCTGAATCTTGGGGCCCGCCCTGGCCGCCTCCTCCTCGATCCGCCGTCTGCGGGCCTGACGCGCCTCGTGCGCCTGGGCCGCGAGGGTCTCCCCCAGCGGCGCTCCGTGGCGGTGGGCCCGGCGAAGCGCCGCGCCGAGCGCCTGGACCTCCGGGAGCGGCAGGCGGCGCTCCACGCCCGCGAGGGAGTCCTCGAGGGCCACGCCCAGCGCGACCTCCCG
>DATENL010000204.1:0-24590 GCA_035275105.1 Thermoleophilaceae bacterium | reverse complement strand
AGCTTCCCGTGGTGCCGTTACGGCTTCCATGTGCTCCCTATATGGTGACGCCTCGTGCTGTGGCTGTTGCGCCATGGGGATGCCGCCGACGGATCGCCGGACGCGGAGCGGCCGCTCACCAAGAAGGGTGAGAGGCAGTCGCGTGCCGCGGGTCGGGCGCTGAAGCGGCTCGGCGTGGAGATCGACGCGTGCCTGACGAGTCCGAAGGTGCGCGCGGCGGACACCGCCAAGCTGGCCTGCGAGCCGCTCGGGGTCGACCCGCGGCAGGAGCCCAAGCTGGCGGGCGGCCCGTTCGATGCGGAGGCGCTCGCGGCGGGCCTCGGCGACAACGTGCTGCTCGTGGGCCACGACCCGGACTTCTCGATGGCCGTCCACGCGCTCACCGGCGCGCAGGTGCGCATGAAGAAGGGCGGGCTCGCCGGCATCGAGAAGGGCGAGCTCATGGTGCTGCTCCGCCCGGCGGAGCTGACCGAGTTGGCCGGCGACTAGCCAAGCCGGCGGCCCTCCACCAGCTCAAGAAGAAGTCCCTCGCGCAGGCCGCCGCGCGCGATCCGCAGCGGCAGGCCGAGCAGGTCCGAGATCGCCTCGAGGATCAGGATGCCGGCCGGCAGCAGGCGCACCCGCTCCACGTCCAGCTCGAACCGCTCGGCCACCTGGGCGATCGGCGTCGTCGACAGGACCCGGATGCCGCGCTCCAGCGTCTCGTGCGCAAGCTCGGCGCCCACGAGCCGGCGGAGCGACGTCGCCGTGCCGCCCACCGCGACCGCGCTGTCGGCCGGTGGCGGCTCGAGGCCCTCGAATGTGCCCTCCACGTGCCGGCGCACCTTCTCGAGCTCGTCCGCCGACGGCGGGTCCGACCGCAGGTAGGAGTCCGCCAGGAAGCCCGACCCGATCCGGAACGACTCGGACCAGGCCATGCTGCCGTTCGCCTCGCCGATCGCGATCTCGCTGGAGCCGCCGCCCACGTCGATCACCGCGACGGTGCCCGACGGCGTCTCGAGGAGCGTGCGCGTCGCGCCCACGAACGAGAGCCGAGCCTCCTCCTCGCCCGACAGGATGCTCAGCTCCATCCCGCCGGCCTCCTGCACGGCGTCCACCAGCTCGGCCCGGTTGCCCGCGCTGCGGATGGCGGCGGTGGCCACGGCCACGATCTGCTCGGCGCCCACCTCGGTGGCCACGGCCGCCTGGGTGCGCACCACCTCCGCGGTCTCGGCGATCTTCTCCGGCGGGATCACGCTGCCGTTCCCGAGGCTCTTGCCGATGCGCGTGAACGCGCGCTGGGTCACGAGCTCCCGCAGCCTTCCGTCACCCGCGTCCGCGACGAGCAGGCGGGTCGTGTTGCTGCCGATGTCGATACAGGCGCAGATCAAACAGCCGGGGGTGCCGCAAGCGGATGCGAGGCGTCCTCGAACTCTCGGAAGAGCCCGGTTACCACGAACGCCGTCTGCTCTCCGATGTCCACGGCATTGTCCCCGATTCGCTCGATGCAGCGCCCCACGAGCATCATGTGCATCGCCCACTCGCGCCGGTCCGGCTCGTCGCCCAGCTCGAGGGCATGGTGGAAGACCTCGCGATTGAGCTGGTCGATCACGTCGTCCTGACGCACGAGGTCCTGTGCCATCGCCACGTCGCGCCGCTCGAACGCCTGCCCGCACTGGATCACCTGCTGGCGCGCCTGCTCGCCCATCCGGTGGATCAGGTCGAGCATCTTCTGCTCCGCGGGGGGCTCGTGCCCACCCAGCGGAACCAGCTTGGCCATGTTCACGCACTGGTCCCCCATCCGCTCGACGTGCTTGATCACGTGGAGCAGGGCGGCGACGAGCCGCAGGTCGCCCGCCACCGGCGCCTGGAGCGCCAGCAGCGAGAGGATCCCCTGATGGACCTCGAGGTAGCGGCCGTCGATCCGGTCGTCGTCGGCGATCACGATGCCGGCCAGCTCGACGTCCTGGTTCGCCACGGTCTCGAGTGCCCGGTCGAGCGCCTGCACGACGAGGTCGAGGCCGCCCAGCCCGGCGCGCTCGAGGCCCTCGAGCTCCTCCTGGAAGTGAGATCGGGTCGTCATCCGACCTTACCCGTCACGTAGGCCTCGGTCCGGCTGTCGCTCGGGTTGGTGAAGACCGTCTCCGTGTCGTCGTACTCCACCAGTCGTCCGACCCTGTCCTCCGGGTCGACGGTGAAGAACGCGGTCCGGTCCGACACGCGTGCCGCCTGCTGCATGTTGTGCGTGACGATCACGATCGTGTAGCGCCGCTTGAGGTCCTCGATCAGCTCCTCGATCTTCAGCGTCGCGATCGGATCGAGCGCCGAGCACGGCTCGTCCATCAGGATCACCTCGGGCTCGGTGGCCATCGTCCGTGCGATGCACAACCGCTGCTGCTGACCGCCCGAGAGTCCGATGCCCGGCTCGTCGAGGCGGTCGCTCACCTCGTCCCAGAGCCCAGCGCCGCGCAGCGCCTCCTCGACGCGATCCTTCAGCGAGATACCCCTTACACCCGTGAGCCGCAGCCCGGCCGCCACGTTGTCGAACACCGACATCGTGGGGAAGGGGTTGGGCTTCTGGAAGACCATCCCGATCGTGCGGCGCACCGACACGACGTCGATCGAGTCGTCGTACACGTCGACGTCGTCCAGTAGGACCCGGCCCGACGCGCGCGCGCCCGGAATCTCCTCGTGCATGCGGTTGAGGCAGCGGACCATCGTCGACTTGCCGCACCCCGAGGGACCGATGATCGCCGTCACCTCGTTGGGAGCGAACTCGAGCGTCAGGCCCCGCACGGCGTGGTTGTCGCCGTAGTGGGCGTTCAGGTCCTCGACCGAGACGCGGCGGCCCGTCGCGTCTCGCGCGCGCGAGCGGGGCTTGCGCTGCATCGCGCCCGCTGTGAGTGGGGCGGCCCGGTCGCGCGGGGCCTCTCCGGTGGTGCGATCGGGCGGGTCCGTTGTTCTCACCTCGCCGGTTGTCGGGTCGATCATGTCAGGCGGCTCCTTCTGGCGGTAAGGCGGGCGACGAGCGTGAGGATCAGGATCAGCATCACGAGCGTCAGCGCCGCGCCCCAGGCGCGGGTGACCAGCCGGTCCTGCGCCTGCCCGATGTCCGCGAAGATCTGTGCGGGCAGCGAGTTCATCCGCTGCCCGAGGTCGAAGTTGGTTCCGTTCACGAGCGTGGCGGTGAACAGCAGCGGGGCCGTCTCGCCCGCGCCGCGCGCGATCGCGAGCAGCGAGCCGGTGATCAGCCCGGGCAGCGCCGTCGGCAGGACGATCCGGCCGACGACCCGCCAGCGCGGCGCGCCGAGCGCCAGCGCGGCCTCGCGCAGCGAGTCCGGCACCAGCAGCAGCACCACCTCGGCGGAGCGCGTCACGATCGGCAGCATCAGGAGCGAGAGCGCGAGCGCGCCCTTCCAGCCCGCGAAGCCCCCGCCGAACCCGCTCAGGACGAGCGTGATGTAGACGAACAGGCCGAAGACGATCGACGGCACGCCCGTCATCACGTCGATGAAGTAGCGGACGAGCGAGCCGAAGCGCCCCTCGCGGCCGTACTCCACGAGGTACAGCGCGACGCCGATCCCGAGCGGCACCGAGATCAGCGTCGCGAGTCCGACCATCTCGAGCGTGCCCAGGATCGCACTCTTGATGCCGCCGGGGTCGCCCAGGAAGTTCCCGTTCGGGTCGGTGGAGAAGAAGTCCCCGTTGATCGCGCCGAGGCCCTTCTTGAACAGGAAGAAGAGGATCAGCACGAGCGGGATCAGCGCCACGACGGTGGCTGCGGCCAAGACGCCGCGCATCACGACGTCCTTCCGGCGCCTTCCGGTCGAGGTCGGCACGAGGCTCATGCCGGACCTCCCGCGGCAGCGATCTCCTTCGTCGCGCGCCGGCCGTGCGCGGCGCGGTTGACGAACCAGCGGGCGAGGAGGTTCACCGCCAGCGTGAGCACGAACAGGACGAGCCCGGCGGCGATCAGCGCGGCTCGGTGCATGGGGTTGTTCGCGGCCTCGCCGAACTCGTTGGCGATCACCGCCGCCAGCGAGTAGCCCTGGTCGAAGAGCTGCTTCCCGATCGTCGGCGCGTTGCCGATCACGAGCGTCACCGCGATCGTCTCGCCGATCGCACGGCCGAGCCCGAGCATCGACGCGCCCGCGATTCCGGCGCGCGAGTACGGCAGCACCGCCGTGCGGATCATCTCCCAGCGCGTTGCCCCGAGCGCCAGCGCCGCCTCCTTGTGGTCGGGCGGCACGGTCGCCATCACCTCACGGGTGATCGCGGTGACGATCGGCAGGATCATGATCGCGAGGATCAGCCCCGCGATGAAGTAGTTCGGCCCCGGCACGTTGCCGCCGATGAACGGCAGGAACCCGAGCTTGTCGGCGAGGAACTGCTCGAAGCCGTGCAGCTTTGGGATCAGCACGAAGACGCCCCACAGCCCGTACACCACCGACGGCACCGCGGCGAGCAGCTCGACCGTGACGGTGAGGGGTCCGCGCAGGCGACGCGGGCAGAGCTCGGACACGAACAGGGCCGTGGCGACCGCGACGGGCACGCCGATGCAGAGCGCGATCGCCGACGTGATCAGCGTGCCGACGAGCAGCGGCAGGGCGCCGTAGAAGTTGCGCGACACGTCCCAGTCGTTGGTGAACGTGAAGCCGAAGACGCCGAATTTCGTGAATGCCGGCCAGGCCTCCACCAGGAGCCGGACGAAGAAGACGCCGATCAGGACGAGGATCAGCGCGGCGACGCCGGTGAGCCCCCAGCGAAGCGCCCTGTCCTGTGCCCGCACGAGCGGAAGCCGCCCCACCTTGGGGCGGCTTCCGGGCCGTGCGAATGTGGCCGAGCCGGCTTCCATGCCTCAGGCGATCGCGCTAGGCAATCGGGCTCCCGTTGCACTGGAGGCCGCTCGCGGCCTCGGTCGACTTCGACAGGACCTCGCTGGGCAGCTTCGCGTACTGAAGCTGGCCGAGCACGCCCTGCCCCTCACCGAGGCCGTAGTCGACGAACTGCTTGACGGCCTTGGCCGTGCCCTCCGACTTCCCGGCCTTGCACATGTCCTTGTAGACGATCACGAACGTCTGCGAGGCGATCGGGTACGCCTTCGGGTTCGGCGCGTCGATGATCGAGATGCCGAGGTCGGCGGGGATCTCCACGCCCTCGCCGGCCGCCGTCGTCGACTCGAGCGTCGGCTCGACGAACTGGCCCGACTTGTTCCTCACGGCCGCGGTCGTGAAGTCGTTCTGGAGCGCGTAGGCCTCCTCGACGTAGCCGACGGAGCCCTTCTGCTGCTTCACGGCGGCGGCGACGCCGTCGTTGCCCTTCGCGCCGGTGCCGGTCGGCCACTTGACGGTCTTGTCCGAGCCGATCGACTTCTCCCAGTCCTTCGAGTAGGCCGACAGGAACTTCGTGAAGCCCGCCGTCGTGCCGGACTCGTCGGACCGGTGCACGACCGTGATCGCGTCACCGGGCAGCTTGACGCCCGAGTTCAGCTTCGCGATCGCGGGGTCGTTCCAGGTCTTGATCTTGCCCTGGAAGATGTCGGCGGTCGTCTGCCCGTCGAGCTTCAGGCCCTTGTCGACGCCCTCGAGGTTGTACGCGACCGTGATCGCGCCGAACGCCATCGGGATCTGGACCGGCTCGCCCTTCTTGATGGTCGCCTTGTCCTCGGGCGCGAGAGCCGGGTCGCTGGCGCCGAAGTCGACCGTGCCGGCGGCGAACTGCGCGACGCCCGCGCCGGAGCCGACGGGCTGGTAGTTGACGGTCACTCCCTGGTCCTTCAGGGCGTTGCCCCACTGGGAGTAGATCGGCGCGGCGAACGTCGAGCCGGCGCCGTTGACGGTCCCGCCGCCACCGCCGCCGGTGGACGTGCCGTTGTCACTGCTGTCGCCGCATCCGGCCGCGGCGATCGCCAGCGCGAGTGCCGGCAGTATCAAGGCTCTTGACCTCAACGAGTCCCTCCTGTTCGGTTGCCTCGCCGAGGCTCGCACCGCATCGGCGGCAGTCTGTTACCGATCTGTGGCGCTCGTGTGAAGAAGCTGTGAAAGCGAGCCGGACAGCCGGTAGCCGAAGCCGTAGTGGGTCTGGATGCACGCCTCGCCGAGCTTGCGGCGCAGCCTCTTCACGTACACGTCGACGGACCGCTCGTGCGGGCGGAACGGGCGCTGCCAGACCGCGGTGTACAGCTCCTCGCGCGTGACGATCCGGCCGGGCCGGCGCGCGAGCGCGGTGAGGAGCTGGAGCTCGCGCACGGTGAGCTCCAGCGTTCTGCCGTCGATGGTCGCGACGAACTCGTCGGGCCGTACCTCGAGTGCTCCCACGCGGAGGACCTCGTCCACGACAGGAACATCGCCCAAGCTCCAGGAATCGCGGTTACCGGCTGGTGACGAACCTGTGAACGACCTGTGAAATCGCCGCCTTTCGCGCAACCGGGTGCTTAGACTGGGGCCATGACGAACGCTCCGATTCGTCTCGCGGTCGTCGACACCGACAGCGGCTTCGTTCGCGTCCTCGCGAACAGGCTCGAGAGCATGGGCTGGCAGTTCCGCGCCGTCGAGGCGCCGCTGCCCCCGCACGAGCTGGTCGCGATGCGCATCAACGCGCTGGTGATCGACGTGTCGCTGCTCGGGCCGCGGGCCTGGGACTACATCCAGCAGGTGGGCGAGGGCGTGCCCGGCCTGGGCCTCGTGGTCTGCACGGAGCGATCCACGGTCGCGCAGCGCGTCCGCGGCCTGCGGCTCGGGGCCGACGACTGGATCGCGAAGCCGTGCCATCCCGAGGAGGTCATCGCGCGTGTGGAGGCGGTCGTGCGGCGCCGCAAGCGTGCCGCGATCGCGCCCGACCGCGGGCCCGTGGTCGCCGGCGAGCTCGAGATCCGCGCCGACCAGTTCCAGGCGTTCGTGTCGGGTCGCAACATCGACCTCACGCGCCGCGAGTTCGAGCTCCTCCAGCTCCTCGCCGAGGCGCCGTCGCGCGTGCTGCCGCGCGAGGAGATCTACCAGCGGGTCTGGGGCTACGCGATGGCGCACGGCGACCGCTCGGTGGACGTCTTCGTACGCAAGCTCAGGCAGAAGCTGGAGTCGGCCTCGCCGGGCTGGCGCTACATCCACACCCACTTCGGGATCGGCTACCGGTTCGAGCCGGAGAGCGCCGAGGCCGTCGAGCACCCCGAGGTAGAGGCCGAGGGCCAGGCCGCCACGGCCGAACCGGACGCCGCCGAGCCCGAGACCGCCAGCAGCGCAGCTTGAGGCTGCGGCGCGCCGTCCTCGACGAGCGCCTGATGGTGCTCCTGGAGGAGGCGGCGGGCAACGCCAGGGTCGCGACCGAGACCCTCCGCGAGCTGCTCGCCGGCTACCCCGAGGAACGCGACCTCGCGCGCGAGGTCCTCAAGCAGGAGCAGGAGGGGGACCGGATCACGCACGACATCCTCCACCGGCTCGCCGAGAACGGCCTCCGTCTGCCCTTCCCCTCGGCCGAGGTCCACGCGCTCGCCGCCGCGATCGACGACATCGTCGACTTCGCGGAGCAGACGGCGGATTCGCTCGGGCTCTACGGCGTGGAGGCCCCGATGGAGCAGGCGCAGCAGCTTGCGGCCGTGCTGGCGAAGGCGGGCGCTGCGGTCGAGACGGCGGTCGGCGGCCTGCGCCGCCCCGACGACCTCGTCGGCAGGCTCGTGCCGATTCACCAGCTCGAGAACGAGGGCGACCGCCTCTCCCGCGAGGCGATCGCGTCGCTGTTCGCGCGCGGTATCGATCCGATGGTCGTGATCCGCTGGAAGGACATCTTCGAGTCGCTCGAGCAGGCGATCGACAGCTGCGAGACCACCGCGCACGTCCTGGAGGGGATCGCCCTCCAGGACGCTCGCCGCTAGGCCGCGCGGGCCAGCGGCAGGGCCAGTCCGTCCCGAAGCAGTGCGCGCAGCCCGTCGTCGACCATCCGGTTCGGTACTCGCGCGCCACGGGTCGTGAAGACCCGGTGAACGGGTTGTCAAGGTTCGGTATCGGGGAAGATCCAAGGAGCGACCGGGGAGGACACATGGCGAAGTCGATCGATCCGAAGGTGTTCAGGGAGCTGCGCGCGAGTGGGCTGCGAAAGCGGGTGGCGCGTGAGCTGGCGACTCGGGAGAAGGACGCCGGCGCGCTTCTCAACAGGCGAGTGAAGGACCTTCGCGCGATCGCGGCGGATATCGAGGACCGCGCGAAGCGGGGGCCGCAGAAGCGGAGCGAGGCCGCCAAGAAGGCGGCGAAGACGCGCCGCCGCAAGGCGGCCGCGCGGAGCCAGGCGGCCAAGAAGGGCGCGCGCACGCGCGCGAAGGCGTAGCCGGAGCCGCCGAGCGGCCGATTACGCTCCGGCCTCGTGAGCGTGCCCGAGCCGCCCGAGGTCGAGCAGGAGATCTTCGAGGGGCCGCCGGCCGAGGCCGTGGCGCGGATGACCATCGGCGCGCCGGCCGAGCGCAACCCCAAGCTGGCGCGATTCCTGGAGGCCGCCGACGCCGACCTGCAGCTCAAGGCGTGGTGGTACGCCGGCCAGACGATGGCGGACCGGATCGGCATGTCCGACCACTCGTGGGTGCACGTGCGGATCGTGCTCAACATCGCGCTGCGGCTCTACCGGCTGCTGCGTCAGCAGCAGGTCGAGCCCGCGATGGTCAGCGAGCACCGGATGCGCGCCGCCGACGCCGAGGTCGTGATCGCCGCCGCCTGCCTGCTGCACGACGCCGGCATGTCGGTCCACCGTGCCGACCACGAGGAGTACAGCCTCTTCCTCGCGGCGGGCAAGCTGCCGGCGCTGCTCGAGGGCATCTACGAGGAGCCCGAGCGCTCGGTGGTCGTGGCCGAGGCCATGCACGCGATCATCGGACACCGCCGCCGCGGCGAGCCCCTGACTCTCGAGGCGGGGATCGTCCGCGTGGCCGACGCGCTCGACATGACGCACGGACGGTCGCGCGTCCCGTTCGAGCGCCGCCGCCCGAACATCCACTCGCTCTCGGCGGCCGCGATCGACGAGGTCACGCTCGGCCCCGGCGAGGAGCGCGCCGTCCGGATCGAGATCGCGATGAACAACTCGTCGGGCCTGTTCCAGGTCGACGAGCTGCTCGCGACCAATCTGCGCGGCTCCGGGATCGAGGAGCACGTGGAGGTCACCGCGCGCATCGAGGCCGAGCACGAGAAGCGCCTGCTGCCGGTGTTCAGGATCTAGGCGGGGACGGGCCCCCCGACGGGCGAGGCCGCCACGGCATCCCTGCCGCAGCGACCTCGCAGCGCCCTCGGAACCCGGCGCGATCTCGCGAGGAGGGGGGAGGCCACTCCTCCACGAGGCTCGCGCCGAGCGTAAGGGCGCGCCGCGCGCGTTTGGTTATTCGCCTGTGAACCTGTCGTGCCGACCGCCGGCCGCCGCCCGTAGGGGCCGGCCGCCGCGCTGGCGCATCCGGTAGGTGGTGCAGTCGTGGTGCACGTATCCGCCGCCGGGCACGCCCACGGCGCCGCCGTCGTCGCGCACCGCGGAGTGGCAGACGAGGCAAGTGCCGAGGGACCGCGCCGGGCTGACCGTCCGTACGAGCCTGCTGATCAATGGGGCCATGCGGCGACGGTACGAGGCCGGCGTAAGGCTCGGGTTAAACCCCGATGACCGAAATGTGAACGTCCTGTGACAGGCCTCACGGGGCGCGGTCGATCGCATACAGTCTCGCCGTGCTCTGGCTGCTCCGCCACGGCGAAGCCGAGGACGGATCCCCGGACTCGGAGCGCCGGCTGACGAAGAAGGGCCGGCGGCAGGCGCGCAACGCGGGGGCCGCCCTGGCCAAGCTCGGGGTGTCGATCGACAAGTGCCTGACGAGCCCCAAGGTCCGGGCCTACGACACCGCGCGGCTCGCCTGCGAGGCGCTCGGCATCGAGCCCGAGCACGAGCCCAAGCTCGCCGGCGGGCCGTTCGACGCCGAGCAGCTCGCGGCGGGCCTCGGCGAGGTGCTGCTCGTCGGCCACGATCCCGACTTCTCGATGGCGATCCACGAGATGACGGGCGCGCAGGTGCGCCTGAAGAAGGGCGGGGTCGCGGGCATCGACACCGGCGAGCTGATCGTCCTGCTGCGACCCGCCGAGACGGCGGCGATCGCGTCGTGACGGCCGACCCCTACGCCTGCATCGACATCGGCAGCAACACCACGCGGCTGCTGGTGGCCGCGTGCGAGGGCGGCCGCCTGCGCGAGCTGATGACCCAACGGGTCTACACGCGCCTGGGCAAGGTGATCCGCAAGGCAGGCGAGATGCCGGCCGACGCGATCGCGAACGAGACCGAGGTCGTCGCGACCCAGGTGCGTCATGCGCGCGAGCTCGGGGCGCGCGAGATCAGGATCGTCGCGACCGCCGCGATCCGCCAGGCGGCGAACCGCGACGACCTGGTGCGCTCGATCGCCGAGACCACCGGTCTCGAGCCGAGCGTTCTGAGCGACTCCGAGGAGGCCCGGCTCGCCTTCCTCGGGGCGTCGCGCTCGCTCGGGGCCGCCCCGGCCGGAACGCTGGGCGTGCTCGACGTCGGCGGCGGCTCCACCGAGCTCGCGGCCGGGACCGCCGACGACGGGGTCTCGTGGTTCGCGTCGTTCCGCGTTGGCTCGGGCTTCCTGGCGGACAGCTACTTCCGCTCCGACCCGCCGTCCCCGCACGAGCTGCACGCCGCCGAGCAGCACGCGAAGGGCTGCTTCGAGGGACTCGACGCGCCGGCGGTCGGAAGGGCCGTCGCGGTGGGCGGCAGCGCCACCGCCCTCCGCCGCGTGGCCGGGGGCGAGCTGTCGCACGAGGCGCTCGAGCGTGCCGTGCGGATCCTCTCGACGGCGCCGGCGGCGGAGGTCGCGGAGCGCTTCGAGCTCGACTCGGAGCGCGTGCGGCTGCTTCCCGCCGGGGTGTTGATAATCGACGCGGTGTCCGACGCCGTCGGCTGGCGGCTCAAGATCGGCGGCGGCGGGCTGCGCGAGGGCTGCATCCTCGAGATGGCGGCGGCAGGCTGATGGCGAAGGCGGCACCGATACCCGGCTTCGCGGACGCGTCGAGCTTCCGCGACGCGGCCGCGGCGGTGGTCGCCGTTCGCGCCGAGGAGGTCTTCGAGCACCGCGACGGCGTGCTCGACACGCGGGAGATCGAGAACGTCCACGACATGCGGGTCGCCACCCGGCGGCTGCGCGCTGCGCTCGAGATCTTCGCCGTCTGCTTTCCGAAGAAGCCGCACCGGCGGCTGTTGAAGGAGGTCAAGGCGCTGGCGGACGCGCTCGGCGAGCGGCGCGACCGCGACGTGGCGATCGCGGCGCTCGACGACGCGGCGCGCGTGCTGACCGCCACCGAGCGCCCCGGCCTGAAGAGGCTCGCCGGGGAGCTGCGGTCCGAGCAGGCTGCGGCGAACGATGCGCTCGCGCGCAAGCTCGACGAGATCGACGCCGACGACCTGCGCGGCAGGCTCCTGGCGCTCGCCGCCAGTGGGAGGACGCAGTGAAGGCGCGCAAGGTCAACGGGCTCGACCCCGCCGGACCGCTCGAGGACAACCTGCGCCGGATCGTCGCCGTCCGGCTCGAGGAGCTCCGCTCGTTCGCTCCCGACGGCGCCGCGCCGTCGTCGGCGGACGACCTGCACGACATGCGCATCGCCGCCAAGCGGCTCCGCTACGTGCTCGAGATGGGCGAGCCGGTGCTGGGCGCGCCGGCGCGGACCGGCGCCAAGCAGGTCCGGAAGATCCAGGATCTGCTGGGGGAGATCCACGACTGCGACGAGGGCGTGCCGCGCGTGGAGGCCCACCTCGAGCGACTACGCGGCGAGGACGCGGTGGCGATGGCGGGCGCGGCCGGGCGCGGCGCCAAGGACCTCGACCCCGCGGCGATCAGGGATGCGCCGCACCGCCGCGAGTACGCCGGCCTTCAGAGCTACGTCGCCTATCTCCAGGCCCGCCGCGACGTTCTCTACGCCGAGTTCGTGCGCTATTGGCGCGGGCTGGAGCGCGGCTCGTTCGCGGACAGGATCGAGAGTAAGGTGGAGTGATGGAGCCGACTCAGACCCAGACGGCTTCGCCCGACGTCTCCGCCTCCCCGGACCTGACCGACAGCTCGCTCTACGCGAACCGGGAGCTGTCGTGGATGGACTTCAACGACCGCGTCCTCCAGCTCGCGGAGGACGAGTCAACCCCGCTGCTCGAGCGGGCGAAGTTCCTGGCGATCTGGGCGTCCAACCTGGACGAGTTCTTCATGGTCCGGGTCGCGGGCCTGCACGACCAGGTCGAGGCGGGAATCGACGGACGCGGCGCGGACGGGCTGTCGGCGAACGAGACGATCGACAGGGTGCGCGAGCGGGTCTGCGACCAGGCGGCGCGCCAGGTCGAGCTCTGGGAGCAGCAGGTCCGGCCCGAGCTGGCGGAGCACGGGATCCGGGTCGTCTCGTGCGAGGACTGCGACGAGGAGGAGCGCGCGCGCGTCGACAGGATCTTCCGGGAACAGATCTTCCCGGCGCTCACGCCGCTCGCCGTCGGTCCGGGGCGGCCGTTCCCCTACATCTCGAACCTGTCGCTGAGCGTCGCGGTATGGGTTCGCGACCCCGTGACCGAGACCGAGACGTTCGCCCGCGTCAAGGTCCCGAAGGAGGTGGTCCCGCGCCTGGTGGACATCGGCGGCGGCGCGTTCGTCCCGCTCGAGAACGTGATCGAGCGCAACCTCGACAAGCTCTTCCCAGGCACCGAGATCGTCCACCACGCCGTTTTCCGGGTGGCGCGCGACGCGGACTTCACGGTGTCGGACGAGGCCGACGACCTGCTCCAGGCGGTCGAGCAGGAACTTCGCCGGCGGCGCTTCGGCGAGGTCGTGCGGCTCGAGATCGCCTCGAACATGGAGCCGAACATGCGCGACCGCCTGGTCGAGTGGCTCGAGCTGGAGGAGCGCCAGGTGTACGAGGTCGACGGGATGCTCGACCTGACCGACCTCTGGCAGCTCCACGGGCTCGAGGGCTATCTCCACCTGCGCGACAAGCCGTGGACGCCGGTCGTGCCGCCGCCGTTCCAGTCCGGGGAGGGCGAGAAGGCGGACGTGTTCGAGGCGATGCGCGCCGGCGACCTGCTCGTCCACCAGCCCTACGAGTCCTTCTCCGCGAGCGTCCAGCGCTTCCTCGCCCAGGCGGTGGAGGATCCCGACGTGCTCGCGATCAAGCTGACCGTGTACCGGACCGACGACGAGTCGTCGCTGATCCCGTTGCTCATCAGGGCGTCCGAGCGCGGCAAGCAGACGGTCTGCATGGTCGAGCTGAAGGCGCGCTTCGACGAGCGGCGCAACATCGTCTGGGCGCGCGCGCTGGAGGAGGCGGGGTCGCACGTCGTGCACGGCGTGCCCGGCCTCAAGACGCACGCCAAGGCGCTGCTCGTCGTGCGGCGCGAGGGCTCGGGCGTGCGCAACTACGTGCACGTCGGCACCGGCAACTACAACGCCAAGACCGCGCGGCTGTACGAGGACTTCGGGCTGTTCACGGTCGATCCGGACATCACGGCCGACGTGGCCGAGCTCTTCAACACGCTGACCGGCTTCGGCAGGCCGCACGACTTCCGCAAGGCGCTCGTGTCGCCGGTGTACCTGCGCGAGGGGATCCTGGAGCAGATCGAGAAGACCGTCGAGGCCCACGAGGCCGGCCAGGACGCCCGGATCGTCATGAAGATGAACTCGCTCGTGGACCGCCGCTGCATCGAGGCGCTCTACCGCGCGTCTCAGGCGGGCGTGCGGGTGGACCTGAACGTCCGCGGGATCTGCTGCCTCAAGCCGGGCGTCGAGGGCGTGAGCGAGAACATCCAGGTGGTGTCCGTCGTCGGCCAGTTCCTCGAGCACTCGCGGATCTACGGCTTCAAGCGCGACGGCGAGACGAGCTACCTGATCGGCTCAGCCGACCTGATGCCGCGCAACCTCGATACGCGCGTGGAGCTGGCGGTGCCTGTCGAGGCGCCCGCGCTCAAGGCGGAGATCGACGACACCCTCGAGCGCTGCCTGGCCGATGACACCTTCGCCTGGGAACTGCACGCCGACGGCACGTGGGAGCGGCGTACGGGCGGCGAGCGATCGGTGCACGCGGAGCTGAAGGAGCGCGCGGCAGAGCGCGCCAGCGCCGGCTCCGAGCGCGACTAGCGCGCCCCCCCCTGGACGATCGTCGAGCGGAATCTGGACGAATGTCCGTGGCGGACGGCCGTCCGTCGTGGCGATACTGATCGGGATGCGTCCGACGCTGCGAGAGCGCATGGGATGGGCCAGGGCCTCCCACAAGATCGCCGACGATCGCGGCGACAGAGCCGTGATGGCGCGCTCCATGATGTACCTGTTCGTGGCGGGCGGCGCGGTGACGCTGATGTCGCTGCTGCTGCCCAGCGCGCACGACGCGGAGCGGATCACGATCACGGGCGCGAGCGCCTTCGGGATGGCCGCGCTGCTGCTCCTCGCGTACGACCGGATCCCGATCTGGGGCTTCCAGGTCTTCCTGGCGGCGGGCACCGTGCTCGTCGAGTGGGCCATCTACGCCAGCGGCGAGACCACCAGCCCCTACGCGATGTTCTACTTCTGGATCGCGATCTACGCGTTCTACTTCCTGAGCCGCTTCCGCGCCTCGCTCCAGATGGTGTTCATCGCGGCGGCGTACTCGGCGGCGCTCGTCCAGCAGGGTGACATCCAGACGACGCCCGTTATTCACTGGCTGTTCGTCACCTCGACCCTCGTCGTGGCCGGCGCCTTCATCGGCGTGCAGCGCGGCCACGTGGACCGGCTGATCGACAGGCTGTCGAGCGCGGCGCGGACGGACAGCCTCACCGGGCTCGTCAACCGCCGCGGGTTCGAGGAGCTGTTCGACACCGAGCTCGAGCGCGCGCGGCGCGGCGAGCGGCCGCTGTCGGTGATCGTGGCGGACCTCGACGGCTTCAAGGCGATCAACGACCGCTACGGCCACGCGGCGGGCGACCGGGCGCTCGAGAAGCTGAGCCAGATCCTTCAGGCCGTCAAGCGGCGCGTGGACACCGCCGCGCGCGTCGGCGGCGAGGAGTTCGCCGTGATCGCGCCGGACTCCGACCACCACGCCGCCTACATCCTCGCCGAGCGGATCCGCCGCGAGGTCCGCGAGACGTTCGCGGTCGAGCAGTTCCCGATGACGATCAGCCTCGGTGTCGCGACCTTCCCGCGCCACGGCGCGACCGCCGAGGCGCTGATCGGCGGCGCCGACGAGGCGCTCTACGCGGCCAAGAAGCTCGGCCGCGACAGGACCGTCGTCTACAACCCGGAGATCGCCGAGACGCTGATGGTCGCGACCGGCCAGAAGACCCCGCGCTCCGAGCGCCACAGCTCCACGGTGCTCGCGCTCGCCGAGGTCATCGACATCCGCGACTCCGGCACCGCGGCCCACTCCGAGACCGTCGGGCGCTACGCCGGCGCGCTTGCGCGCGAGCTCGGGCTGGCCGCCGACGTCGTCGAGCGGGTGCGCTTCGGCGGCATCGTGCACGACGTCGGCAAGATCGGAATTCCGGACTCGGTCCTGCGCAAGCCGGGCTGGCTGTCCGAGGAGGACTGGGTCGAGATGCGCCGCCACCCGGAGATCGGGGCGCGCATCCTGCGCGGGGCGAACCTCGACGACATCGGCGAGTGGGTGCTCGCGCACCACGAGCGCCCGGACGGCCAGGGCTATCCGCACGGCACGACCGGCACCGACATCCCGCTCGAGGCGCGCATCCTCGCCGTCGCCGACGCCTACGAGGCGATGACCAGCGACCGCGTCTACCGGCCGGCCATGTCCGTCCAGGCCGCCCGCGAGGAGCTCCGCGCGTGCGCCGGCAGCCAGTTCGACGAGCGCGTCGTGGACGCGTTCCTGACGCTGCTCGAGCGCGCGGACGACTCGCGCGAGCTGCCGGTCGCCGGCTAGCTGCCGAGCTCCGCGCCGCGCTCCGCTAACCAAACGGCCATTGGGCGATCTGGAGATCGCTATGCGATCTCTAGTTGGGACAGTGGCCGGAGGGCTAGCGTTCGCGACGCGATGGGTGGCGCCGGCACGTTCCGCGCGGTTGACGCGTACGACCGCTTCGTCGGTCGCTATGGCGGGCGGCTGGCGACGGCGCTGGTGCTGTTCGCGGGAGTCGAGCGCGGGATGCGCGCGCTCGACGTCGGCGCGGGCCCGGGCGCGCTGACGGCGGTTCTCGCCTCGTGGCTGGGTCCGCCGAACGTGGCCGCCGCCGAGCCGTCGGAGCCGTTCGCGGAGGCCTGCCGCGCACGGGTGCCCGGCGCCGAGGTGGTGGTCGCGCCGGCCGAGTCGCTGCCGTTCGGCGACGGCGCCTTCGACGCGTCGCTGTCGCAGCTCGTCGTGAACTTCATGACCGACGCGGAGGCGGGCGTGCGGGAGATGGCGCGGGTCACGCGGGCCGGCGGGGTCGTCGCGTCGTGCGTCTGGGATTACGCCGGCGAGATGACGCTGCTGCGCGCGTTCTGGGACGCCGCGAGGGAGGTCGAGCCCGAGCGCGGCGCGGCGGCCGACGAGGGCGTCGTGATGCGCCGATGCGGGGAGGGCGAGCTGGCGGAGCTCTGGACGGGCTGCGGCCTGGAGCGCGTGCGGTCCGGCGCGCTCGTAGTCGAGGCGGACTACGACGGCTTCGACGACCTGTGGGCGCCGCTGCCGACCGGCATCGGCCCGGCGGGTGCGTTCTGCGCGTCGCTCGACGACGACGGACGCGCGGCGCTGTACGACGCGTACCGGCGCCGGCTGGGCGTGGGCGATGAGCCGTTCCGGCTGTCGGCGCGCGCGTGGGCGGTGGCCGGAGTGCGCCCCGCTACGGCCTGACCGAGCCGGGTCGGCCCGGCTGCCGCGTGCGAGACTCCGCGAGCGTGCTGGCCGACGACTACCTGCCGGTCTTCGACGTATCCGACGAGGTCGCCCTCGTCACCGATGCGAGCGCGAGCGCCGCGTGGGGGGCGCTCATGGAGGTCGATCTCATCGAGGTCGGCCGGCGAAGGCCCCTGGTCGGCTTGCTGGGAGCCGTCCGAGTGCTACCCGAGCTGGTCGTCCACATGCTCCACGGCGAGCGCCCGGAGCACCCGCCAGAGCGAGCACGCCTTCACGACCTGGCGAAGCTGCCCGCCTCGGGTGGCGGGTGGGTGCTGCTGGACGAGCGGCCGGGCGAGGAGGTCGCCCTCGGTCTGGTGGGGAGGTTCTGGCGGCCCGTGATCGAGTACGCGGACGTATCGGCTGACGAGTTCACCCGACTGGGCCGATCCTGGATTCGCGAAGACCGTCTACAACCTCGGGGTGCGCCCGCTCGACGACGGCCGGACGCAGCTCTGGGGCGTCATGCGCACCGCGACCACGGACGAGCACGCGCGCCGCTGGTTTCGGCGCTACTGGACCTTCGGTGTCGGCTCCGGCGCGCACCTGCTGGTGCACGGGCTGCTGGACTCGGTGCGCGAGGCCGCGGAGGCGCCGAGCTAGCACTAGTCGCGGAGGGGAGCGGTCAGGTGGGGGCCATCCCTCCGAGCGCCAACCCGGCGCGCCAGCCCGGCGCGCGCCCGCCTGACGGTGGGTGAACTCCCGACGCGTCGATCCCGCCACGCACGATCAACCAGGCCGTGACCGAGTTGGAGTTCCACACGTCGCCCGTACCGCGCTCGTCGCGTCCCCAGACGAGGGTCGGAACCTGGGGCACCAGGTCGAGCAGGCGGCGCGCGGTAGCTTCGTCCCCGGTCAGGCGTCGCGGGCTCTCGACGGCCTCTGCGACGTCCGGGATGTAGCCGTTCCGCCAGCGGCGGATCTCGTACCGGAAGATGCGCCACCGGCCCGCCCAGCGCGCGCCCACCGGACCCTCGGCCACACCACCATGCTGGCTGCCGTGGCGGTCCCGGACGGGGGTCATCTCGACCACGAACCTGTCCTCGCCGATGTGCACCTCGAGCGCGGAGTGGTAGAGGTCCTGCGGCTGCCGCCGCTCGATCATGGACGCCACCGCTTCGAAGACGCGACCGTTGCGGCGGACGAAGTGCCCGCCCGCCCCGAGCGGTAGCCAGTACAGGTCGACGGCGGCTCGCTGTCTCTGTTCAGCCGATCTCACCGAGCCGAAACCCTCGCACCAGGCGCTACCAAGCGACGCGAGCGACGGGACTCGAACCCGCGACCTCCGGCGTGACAGGCCGGGCATCGTCTAGCGCGTTTCCCGCGCTGTAGAGCGCGGTCCGCTCACCCGGCGGGCTGGATGGGGAAGCGAATGGGGAAGTCGCCGTCGGATTCCGGGCGCTAACTGCTCGGGACGCCCTACGGGGCACCCCCCCGGTTACGCCAGGATCGCCGTGCCGGCGTCGCGCGTCTACACCAGACCCACACGCGCGCCAGACCCCTTTTTCCGGCTGAGTCCTGCTGTCGAATCGGTGTCCTCGCTCAGCCCCCCTAGGCTGCGAGCGTGGAGCGCCTCACCCGCGCCATCGCTTCGAAGTACCTGCGCTGGGCTACCCGCGCGACCACCCTCTGGTGGAGGCTCAGGGGCAGGCGTCACCTAGCGCGCGAACGCGCTAGCGCGAGGGCCTTTCATCGCATCCTCAAGATGCGATGGTCAGCGGCGCTCGACCGGCTAGACCTGTTGGTGATTCGCTCGCGCAATTCGGGTGCGGCGTTCAACTCGCGGCACAGGCCAGAGGCGGCCACCTCCAACGATTACTTGTTTGACGCGCTGACGAAGCTGCACGCCCGCGCGTGCCGCGTCGCGTCGGAGGTCGTGGTGCTTCTGCGGCATGGCTACCCCGAAGGGGCACATGCGCGATGGAGGACGTTGCACGAGATCGCCGTCACGATGTTCTTCCTCAAGACGCATGGACCCGAGGTCGCAGAGCGATATCTGCTCCACGATGCGGTCCGACGCTACGCCGCGGCCGAGGAGTATCAGAAGCATCATCAGGCGCTTGGCTACGAGCCTTATAGCCAGGAGGAACTCGACTCGGGGCGGCAAGTGCGCGATGCTCTAGTTGCTCGATTCGGCGACGCCTATGCCACCCAGTACGGCTGGGCTGCGTCGGTGCTTTCCTCGCCCACGTTTCGTTCCATCGAGGAGGCCGCGAACATGCAGAAGTGGCGGCCTTGGTTCCGCATGGCGTCAGAAGGCCAACACGGCGGCTCCCACGGCGTCGCTTTTACGCTCGGACTCTCGGCTGGTGGCGATGACGTGCTACTCGCCGGGGCCAGCGACGCCGGGCTCGCCGATCCCGGTACGGCGGCCTCTATCTCGCTGGTCCAGGCGACGGTCGCACTCCTGACCTCGAAGCTGAGCTTTCGCGGAGCGCGGGATGCAGCGGCTATCGCGCAAGCTGGGGACGAGGCTGAACGCACCTTCGCGATCGCGAGCCGGGTCAGCCGATCGCAGCCGCGTGTCAGCCACGTCCTTCCGCGCCCATTGTGGCGCCGGCGCAACGTGCGCGTGTCGTCGCCGCGCTAGGCCCTTAGCGCGGCCGGTCAGGTGTCGAGGTTGTCCCACTCGTCACCGAGGACCCACCGGAGCGCCGAGTGCTTCCCGCACCACATGCCCCACTCGAAATCGTTCGGCGCCGAGTGGAGATCGGGACGCCGAGCCTTGACCTGTGCGGCGACGTCTAGGGCGTGCTGCCAGACATCGGGGTCGATATCCCCGAGTCCCGCGCAAGGGACCATCACGTCGCGGCAGGGGACGCCGTACAAGCCGTCCACGGTACGGAGCTATGAGGAGGCGATCAGGCTTCGGCTCCTGCCGGCCTTCGGCGCGCACCGGCTGGCCGATCTGTCACGGCGCGACTTGCAGCTTTACGTGGAGCGCCTACAGCGCGAAGGCATCAGCCCCAGTCGAATCCACAACACGATCAACCCCTTGCGCGCGATCTACCGACGCGCTCTCGACCTCGGTGACGTTGCCGTGAGTCCGTGTGACGGACTGCGCCTCCCAGCCGAGCAGGGACGGCGAGAGCGAATCGCCACGCCCACGGAAGCGGCGGCACTCATCGCCGCGTTGCCCGAGCGACAGCGCCCTCTGTGGGCGACGGCCTTCTACACAGGGCTGCGGGCGAAGGCCGGACTGACTTCGATCAACCCCCATGAGTGTCGCCACACCTACGCCAGCCTGATGATCGCGGCGGGTGTGAACGCGAAGGCCCTCTCGACGTACATGGGCCACGCCAGCATCAAGATCACGCTCGACCGATACGGAAAGCTGATGCCGGGCAACGAGGCTGAGGCGGCTCAGCTACTCGATGCCTACATCGATAGATCGGTCGCGGGCTGATGAAAGCGTGATTGCGGATAAGAGCATCCGCCCGTGCCGCCTCGGGAGCACTGCGACCCGCTGCCTGAGTCACGGGTCGTTGCCGCTTGTAGTCCACGGCCAGTCGTTGTGGTCAAGCTTCTAACCGAAGCGAGCGATAACGGCAGACGAGGCAGCACCCGGATCGGGAGGACGAGGATGGCGCCGCTCATTCAGCAGTCGGAGGGTCGGTCGGCATCGGGCAGGCCAATCGCGATGTATGCTCATCGCGATCCGCTGGGATGGGTCCTTGCCTGTCGTCCGCGCCGGCTGGCACGATCAGCGGGAAAGCCGCTAGCCTCACGGCGTCACGTACGCACGTGTAGGATCATCGCTGCCGCGCTGGCATCGAGACGCGCGTTCACGGCCGCCCTCGTCTGAGGCGCGGTCGCTTCATGCGGAAATGCTTACCACGCCCTACAAGATCACGTCGGCCACCAAGCCGTCGAGACGTCCGCGCGGTCGTGTTTGCTTCGTTCATGAGGGTCCGACGCGGTTCTCGGTTACCGGCCAGGGCCGAGCCGCGCCACCCGCGTGCCTCCCGCACGGCGCCTCTTCCGTGCGCACTTATCCGAGCTAGTCGAGAACCTGCTCGGTGTTGATCGAGAGATGATCCCTGCCGCTTACAGGGCTCTCGCGCGGAGGACGGAGGACGTGCGTCCGCGCATGAGCGCACAAGCCTGCCAGCACGCGCCTACGCGCGATCTAGTTCCGACTCCGCTCTACGCCCCCACGGCGAGTCCCGAGCCTGTTAGTGCCAAAATCCCGACGCGCGACGGGTTCCGCCTGGCTGCGGAGGTGTGGCCGTCGGTCGGCGCTGATCCGCACCGAGCGGTCGTGTTTGTTCACGGCTTTTGCGGCAACAGAAGCGAGAACGGCCTCTTTCGCAAGCTCGCCGAGGAGTGCTCCGCCAAGGGTCTTACCGCGGTGCTTTATGACTGGCGCGGTCTTGCTCCAAGTGAAGGGGACTTTGCGTCTACGAGTCTCGATGACCACGTTGCCGACTTTCAGCAGGTGGTGCAGTGGACGCAACAACAGTTCGCGCTTGATTCGGGGGCGTTGTCGGCGGTTGGGTTCAGCCTTGGCGCCGCGGTCATCGGCTGCGCGCTTCGTGAGAAGACAACAGTTGGCTCTCTCGCCTACCTGAGTCCCGCGGTGCGCCCAAGGCTGGACATGTGGCCTCGATACAACACGCCAAGCATCAAGCGCGAGCTCGCCGAGAATGGTGTCGTCGAGAAGCCGGGAACCTCGGTCTTGCTGGGAGAAACAATCTTGACGTCTCTTCGGGAGACGGATCTGGGGTCGCACGCTCTAGATCTCGAAGTTCCTCTCCTTGTCTGCCATGGGACAGCCGATACGCGGATCAACTGCGAAGGCACGCGGAAGCTCGTGGACGCGAGGAAGCGCCGCGCGCCGAAGTCATCGGACTTCGATTACTGGGAGTTTTCTGGGGCGAGCCACTCGTTCCGGCCCTCAGACAGCTGGTGGGACCACATCGCGTCAGCCGTGACGACGTGGTTCTCCGCTCGCCCCTCCCGCGGTAGCTGACCGCTCGCACGGACGCAGCTACGCTAGATGCCAGGGCGCCCTGGCAGGTGGCGCTCGGTGCATTTCGATGACGGAGTAGCCGGTGAAAGACGTCGCTGTAGTTCTCGTCGATGTTCAGCGCGATTTCCTTGATCGCACGACCCCCGCGGGAGTCGGCTCATGGGAGAAAGCCTTCTGTGTCCCGGGAATCGAGCGCCTCTTAGACCACGCGCGCGATCAGGGCTGGCAGGTTCTGCACGTCGGTACCAAGCACGACGATGCAAGCACGCTCCCGAATCATCACCGAAGAAAGGAGATCCCGCTGTACTGCCAGGATGGGACGCCAGGGTGCGAGTTCGTCATCCCAGCGCGAGAGGATGAGCCGGTCCTATACAAGCACTGGTACAGCGCATTCGACGACTCCGGCTTAGAAGACCATCTCAGCGAGAACACGACGATCGTCTGGGCCGGCGTGGCATCGGACTGCTGCATCCAGCAGTCCGCGTTTGAAGCCGACCACTCCGGCCGCCACACAGTGGTCCCCTTTCAAGCGGTATCCGCCTCGCATCGGCCGGCCTACGTAGGTAGCCTCGTCGGAATGGCCAAGTCAGCCTGCGATGTGGCGGATCTGGCTGACATCCTCGATCGCGGCATCGAGGCTCCGGCTCTAGAGGTGGACGCGATCGAAGAACGGTCGCGGGCCTGGTACACCGAACAGCAGGCTCTGCTCCCGGAGGGCGACGAGTCGACTCTCGAAACCGTGCTTGACCGCCTGCGGTCGCGGGCTGCGCTTTAGAGCCCCGCCAGTCTTACCGGTCAGGGCGTCCTCAGCACGCAGGCCATGGAACCCATGGAAACGTCGCGGGGGAGCACAACCTGCAAGGTCCTTTGGCCTCAGCGCTCGCGCAGGGCACGACATTCGGCTTAGCCTCAAGTCTGGGACGCGGCGGCGAGGCCGGCCCGCCCGTGGGGAAGCCTGTGGGGAAGTCGGCAGCGGTTTCGAGCGGCCTCTAGCGGCTGTTGGACTTCCCCATCTTCCCCATGGCGCAGAGTCCGGCTGCGCTCCGAAGCCAGATTCCGCTCTGGAATCAGCGCGAGCGACGGGACTCGAACCCGCGACCTCCGGCGTGACAGGCCGGCGTTCTAACCAACTGAACTACGCCCGCTGAGCGATCTCAGCCTAGCGTCCGCCGCCGGCGATGGCACGTCCAGAGCGCTCAGCAACGATAATCCGGTCGTGGGCTTGCGGAGGGTGGCGGTCGGCGGTGCGGTGGCGCTCCTCGTCGCGTCGGCGCCCGCGGCGGCCCAGGCGGCGCGGACGTCGATCTCACTCTTCAGCGACCCCGACAGCTTCATCGGCTCGGGAGTCCAGCGGCTCTACACGCCCAGGAACGCAGAGATCCATGTCAAGCGGGAGTACGGATGGATCTCGATCGAGGTCAACTACGGCGAGATCCATGACAGCTTCACGCTCAAGTTCGCCGCGCCGCCCGGGCAGAAGCTGCATCGCGGCGTGTACGACTACGCGGAGAGGACGCACTACCTCGGCCGGCCCGGGATCGACGTCCTCGGCGAGGCGCGCGGCTGCAACGAGACCGAGGGACGGTTCGAGGTGCGCGACATCGCCCGGCGGCCGTCGGGCGCCATCAAGCGCCTCTGGCTCATCTACGAGCAGCACTGCGAGAACGACGGGGCGGCTTCGTTCGGCGAAGTGCGCATTCGCGAGGGCCATCGGCTCGCGATGCCGAGTGTCGTGCGCTGGCCCGCCGGCGAGCACGGGAGCATCGGGACCGCGGTACCGGTGACGTTCTCCCCCTCGTCGCGCCCCGTCGCCTTCCGCCGCGCGCGTGTCGCGGGCAAGGGCCGGAACGCATTCCGGGTTACGGCGAACGAGTGCTCCGGGAAGACGATCCAGCCCGGAGGAGCGTGCCGGGTCTGGGTGCGCTTCCAGGCCGGGCCGGGCACTCATCGCGGCAAGCTGCGCCTGGGCGCCGCGAACGGCCGCACGTACGGTGCCGCGCTCGACGGCTTCAACTGGGGCGGCAGGACGCGCTTCGTGATGCACAGCGACGAGGGCGACTTCGTCGGGCAGGGCCTCGACTGGGCGTTCACCCCCCGGAACTCCCGCATCAACCGGTTCGGAGAGCCCGACCACGTGGCGTTCAACATCTATCCACCGGGCGACCACTGGGGGGTCGACTTCCGCATGCCCCCCGGCGGTGTCCTCCGGCCTCACAACTACACCTCCTATCCCGATGCCGGTCGCCAGCACGTCGACGTGGGCGGATCCGGGCGCGGCTGCGGGCACTCGAACGGCAGCTTCGAGATCGAGCAGATCCGGTTCGACAGACGAGGGGACAGATTGCTTCGCAACTTCGCCGCGAGCTTCGTGCAGCACTGCGAGGGCGGAGAGCCGGCGCTGCGCGGGCGGATCGACTTCCGCGCGGGCGACCGCACCAAGCCCGCTCCGTGGATGGAGCGGCCGGGCAGCTAGCGCCGGGCTCGGCGCCAGCCGCCACTCGCTCGGTCCCAGCCGTTTCCTATCAGTGCGCTGCCCGTTTTGACGGCCCTGAGCGGTTCCCCTACGCCGACCGCAGCGCCGTCACGCCGTCGCGCGCGCCGTCCCCGCGCTCGAAGAAGTCCCAGACCTCCACCACGTTGCCCTCGGGGTCCTCGACGTAGATCGAGCGGTCGCCGCCGTCGTGCTCCTCCGGCCCGCGCACCTCGGCGCCGTACTCGCGCAGCCGGCCGACGAGCGCGTCGAGCTGTCCCGGCGCGGCGGACAGCGCGAAGTGGACGTGGCGGCCGCC
>DATENL010000203.1:0-7453 GCA_035275105.1 Thermoleophilaceae bacterium | reverse complement strand
CCACGCTCTCGGCGTCGACCGCGCGCGCGTCCACCTGGACGGCCGCGAGCCGCTCGACCCGGGGGCGGCTGCGCGGTTCGAGGCGCTGGTGGCGCGCCGGGCGGGGCGCGAGCCGGTCGCCTACGTCGTCGGGCGGCGGGCCTTTCGGGGGATCGAGCTCGCCGTCGACCCGCGCGTCCTGATCCCGCGGCCGGAGACCGAGCTGCTGGTGGAGGTCGCGCTCGACCAGCCGGAGGGCGCGTGGATCCACGACGCTGGCACGGGCTCGGGGGCGATCGCGCTGGCCATGGCCGCGGAGCGCCCCGACCTGCGCGTAACAGCTTCCGACCCCTCGGCCGGGGCGCTGGCGGTCGCGCGCGACAACGCGCGCCGGCTCGGGCTCCACGTCGACTTCCTCGAGGGCCAGGCCGTACCCGCGGGCGCGGCGGGCGCCGACCTCGTGGTGGCGAACCTGCCGTACGTCGCGGAGGCCGAATGGCCGTCGCTCCCGCCCGAGATCACCCGCTACGAGCCCCGCGAGGCGCTCGTGTCGGGTCCCGACGGCCTCGACGCCATCCGGGACCTGCTGGCCGCCACCGCCGGGCGCGTCGCGCTCGAGCACGCACCTCACCAGGCCGCGCGCGTGCGGTCGCTCCTGCGCGGCGCGCGCACCCTCCACGATCTCGCCGGCCGCGAGCGCGTGACCGTCGGTGACGCCTGACGAGGTCTCAGAGCTCGAGCGCTGCATCGCCCGCGGCGGCGTGGCGCTCTTCCCGGCCGACACCGTCTACGGGCTCGCCGCGGACCCCGATTCGCGCGCCGCGGTGGAGCGGCTGTACGAGCTCAAGGGCCGGCCCGCGACCCGGCCCGCCGCGGTGATGTTCTTCTCGCTCGCGACCGCGCTCGACGCCCTACCGGAGCTGGGACCGCGCACGCGCGAGGCGCTCGGGCGGCTGCTGCCGGGCGCGGTTACGGTGGTCCTCCCGAACCCCGCGCGCCGCTACCCGCTCGCCTGCGGGCCCGAGCCGGAGCGGCTGGGGATCCGGGTGCCGGACCTGCGCGGTGCGCTCGAGCCGCTCCGGTCGATGCCCCGGCCGGTGCTCCAGTCGAGCGCCAACCCGTCGGGCGAGCCGGACGCACGTCGCGTGGGGGAGGTGGACGAGGTCCTGCGCGAGCGCGTCGACCTCGTGCTCGACGGCGGCGAGCTTCCCGGCGTCGCGTCGACCGTCGTGGACCTCGGCGCGTACGAAGACGCCGGGAGCCATGTCCTGCTTCGCGAGGGCGCCGTACCCGCCTCGGAGCTGGACGCGCTGTTGTAGGGCGCCCGCCGCACGCGCTTGCGGCCAACCGCGCCCCCACGGGCGGGTTATTGCATGTGAACAAGTTTTCGACGCATCTTGCGGGGAACATTGTGCTTAACCACACGCTGCCCACGCCTTGGGAAGGCGCGCCGGTAAACCCCATCCGGCGCTAATGGGGCTGCAGAGGGAGACCAGGAGGGATCGCAGCACCAGGCCGCACTCGCGGCTCGACAGACGTACGAGTTTTCGCCGACCGGATGTGGGTGATCTTCCGTGAGGCAGGGGCTCATGAATAGGCCAGAGGAACAGCGCCGCTTCGCGCACCAGACCAGGACGGTCACGTCTCCGCTCCACGAGAGCGGCTACGGGGCGCTGGTCCTCGAGCGGCTTGCCAAGCAGGCGTGCCGGATCGCCGGCGTCGAGTGGTCGTGCATCTTCGTCCGCGACCGCCGCGACCCGCGCGCGGTCATCGCCGCGGCCGGCCACGGGCTCCCCTGGGACCTGCTCGGCACGCGCCTGGGCGCCGACGAGGGCAGCCTCGCACGCGTGCTCATGCAGGGCGAGCCCGCCATGGTCGACGACTACGGCGACCTGGTCGGCACGCACGATGGCGAGCTGCGCGGCTGCGCCGCCGTGGCGCTCCCGATTCAGTGGAACGGCTCGGTCGGCGGCGCCCTCTCGGCGGCGTCGACCACGCCCGGCGAGGCGTTCGGCGAGGAGCAGCTCGAGCTGCTGGCGGAGCTCGCCGATCTCGCCGCCGCGGCGCTCGAGCACGCGCACGGCGGTCGCCACTTCGACGAGCTGATGCAGGCGCACGTCGAGGCGCTCGCGGCCGCGATGGACATGCGCGACCGGCGAACGGCCCGCCACTCGGAGGACGTCGTGAACCTCGCCCGGGCGGTGGGCGAGCTGCTCCACCTCGACGGCGCGTCGCTACTGGAGCTCGAGTTCGCGGCCCGCCTTCACGACGTGGGCAAGATCCGCGTGCCGGACGCAGTCCTCCACAAGCCGGGCCCGCTCGACCAGGGCGAGTACGAGGTGATCCGCTGCCACGCCGCCTGGGGCGCCGAGACGCTCTCCGGGATCCCCGGCCTGGAGGCCGTCGCCGCGCTCGTCCGCTTCCACCACGAACGCTGGGACGGCCGCGGCTACCCGGACGGCCTGAGCGGTGCCCGAATCCCGCTCGCGAGCCGGATCATCAGCGCCTGCGACGCCTACGCGGCCATGACCGCGGACCGTCCCTACCGCGCGGCGATGCCCTCGCACGAGGCGCTCGCCGAAGTGCTGTCCGGCTCGGGAACACAATTCGACCCGGCGGTGGTCGAGGCGCTGGCCCACGCGGTCGGCGGTCACGGCTGACAGAGGCTTCCCCCAGGCGCCGGCGCTCAACCCCTCGGAGCGCCGGCGCCGCCATAGAGAGGGCGCCGGCGCTCATCCCCTCGAGCGCCGGCGCCCGTTTTTTTTGGCCGTTGTTCTCCGCGGCCGTTCTCCCCGGCCGGTGCGGCACTTTCCACGCAAACAGCGGCTAACAACGGCGACCCCGGGCGTTGAGTTGTCACTTATGCCGCCTATAGCCGGCTTAAGTGACCGATGGATGACCTGGGCGCTCCGGTTCCGTAGGCGCTCGGCGGTACGGTCCGCGCCGTGGCCGCGCCCCTCTTCGAGCTCCGCGACGTCCATGCGTCCCGCGGCGGCGCGCCGGTGCTGCGTGGCGTCGACCTCACGCTGCGCGACGGCGCCACCGCCGTGATCGGGCCGTCAGGGGCCGGGAAGTCCACGCTCCTGCGGCTGCTCAACCGGCTTGCGGATCCCGACAGAGGCAGCGTCAGCTTTCGCGGCGAGGACGTCCGGGCGCAGGACCCGCGCGCGCTCCGGCGGCGCGCCTGCCTCGTGCCGCAGCTGCCGGCGCTGCTCCCGGGGACCGTGGTGGACAACATCCGCTTCGGCGCCGCCCTCGTCGGACGTTCGGTCGGCGCCGCGCGGCCGCTGGAGCTGGCCGGGTTGTCGGCGTCGTTCGCGGACCGCGAGGCGGCCCGGCTGTCGGTGGGGGAGCAGCAGCGCGTGATGCTCGCCCGCGCGCTCGCACTCGAGCCCGAGGCCCTGCTGCTGGACGAGCCGACCTCGGCGCTCGACGAGCGCACGCGGGCGGGGGTGGAGGCGACGCTCGCGGAGCTGGGCGAGCGCACGGGCGTGTCGATGGTGATCGTCACGCACGACCGCGGCCAGGCCAATCGGCTCGCGACGCGGATCGTCGGCCTGCGCGACGGGAGGGCCGTGGCTTGATCGCGGCGACGTCGATCCACGTGACGATCGGGGAGGTGGCAGCGAGCGTCGCGCTCGTGGCGATCGCCGCGGCGGTGTCGATCTGGCGCCGGGCGCAGCTAGAGCGCGACCTCGCGATCGCCGTGATCCGGTCGTTCCTCCAGCTCACGGCGGTCGGCTACGTCATCCAGGCGATCTTCGACTCGGACAGCCTCTGGCTGGTTGCGCTGCTCGCGGCGGTGATGGTCGCGTTCGGCTCGTTCACGGCGCGCAGCCGCGCGAAGGCGGTGCCCGGGTCGCTCAAGCCGATCGCGATCGCGCTGACCACCGCGGCCGGCGTGACGATCGGGCTGGTGCTGGCGCTCGGCGTCTTCGAGCCGAAGCCGCGCTACCTCGTGCCCGTGAGCGGGATGGTGATCGGCAACGCGATGACCGCCGCGGCGGTCTCGCTGAACCGGCTCGCCGACGAGATCCGCGGCTCGGCCCTGCGGATCGAGGCGACGCTGGCGCTCGGGGCCACCGCGTGGGAGGCGTCGCGCGACCTCGTGACCCGCAGCCTGCGCTCGGGGATGATCCCGCTCATCGACTCCACGAAGACGACGGGGGTCGTGTTCTTCCCGGGCACGATGGTGGGCATGCTGCTCGCCGGCGCGCGCCCCCTCGACGCGGTGCGGCTCCAGCTCATCCTGCTGTGGGCGCTGCTCGGGAGCGTCGCGCTCTCGTCGGTGCTCGCGACGGGCCTCGGCTACCGGGGCTTCTTCACCCCGGCCCACCAGCTCAAGGAGCTCGAGTCGAGTCCTTCGGAAGGTGGACGACCTCGAACTCGCCGGTCTCGAGCTCGTGTTCGACGCCCGCGTCGATCTCGGCTTCGGCGGGCTCGGGCTCGCCCATAGCCATGCTCGCCCGGCGCGCCTGGAGCTGGCGGAACCGCTTGAGCTTGAGGATCTCGAGGACCAGCACTAGGTAGACGCTCGCGGCCAGGGCCATCAGGCCGAAGGCCACCAGCACGAGGACCCACTTCGTGTCGAAGTTGCCGTGGTGGTCGGAGTACGGGACGAAGCGCAGTGCGAGCGCCAGCGCGGCCATCGTCGCCGTCCAGCCGTACAGGTACAGCGTCGTGCGCCGCTGGGAGAAGCCGATGTTCGCGAAGCGGTGGTGGAAGTGCGAGCGATCCGCCTGGTAGACCGGCCGGCGGTACTTGATCCTCTTGGCGATCACGAAGCTCGAGTCGAGGATCGGCACGGCCAGGACGACGAGCGGGAACGCCACCCCGACCAGGGCGTTCGTCTTGAGCGCGCCCTGCACGACGATCGTGCCGAGCAGGTAGCCGAGCAGGTTGGAGCCCGAGTCGCCGAGGAAGATCGTGGCGTTGTGGAAGCCGTACCGCAGGTAGCCCATCGACGCGCCGGCAACGAGGAGCGCGAGGACGCCGGCCGCGTTCGTCTCGATCGTGTTCTGCGAGAACGCGATCATCGCGAAGGTGATCGCGGCGATCGTGCAGACGCCCGCGGCCAGGCCGTCGACGCCGTCGATGAAGTTCACCGCGTTCATCAGGGCGACCAGCCCGAGGATCGTGAGCCCGTAGGCGAGCGGCTCGCTCAGCTCGACCCGGTGGATGAACGGCAGCGTGAAGTCGGTGACCCTGACTCCGAACGTGACGGGGATGACCGCGGCCAGGAACTGGCCCGCGACCTTGAAGTCCGCCGACAGCTCGAGCAGGTCGTCGGCGGCGCCGACCAGCGCGATGACGCACGCGCCGATCAGGATGCCCTGGGTCTTGTGGAGGTCGGGGAGGAGCACGAGCGTGCCCACCGCCACCGCGAGCAGGATCGCGAGCCCGCCGAGCCGCGGGGTGGCCCGCTGGTGCAGGCCGCGCTCGCGCGGCTCGTCGATCGCGCCGATCCGCCACGCCAGCGCTGCCATCACAGGCGTGGTGAGCAGCGCGATCACAAACGCGAGGCCGAAGCCGAGTATCCCGTCGCCGACGCTAGGCACGCGGCGTCCTCCTGTTGCCGGCCCCCTTCACAGGGGCCTGAGTCTAGGAATGTCCTAATTCGGGGGCGACCGGCGCGCCCCTTGTCAGCGGGGCGTCGCCAGGAACATCTCGACCAGGACGTCCGGGTCCCGTCGCGCGGTCCCGTCGAGCGCCTCGCGCTTGGCGACCTCGATCGCGAGCGGATCGTCGAGGGGACGCAGCCGGCCCTCGCGGATCAGCGCCTCGTCGACGCCCCCGAGCCGGCCGCCGAACGTCGTGTACACGGGCGTGCCGAGCGCGACCGCCTCGCGATTCATGGTCCCGCCGGCCGAGATCACGAGGTCGGCCAGCGCGATGAGGCTCTGCGCGTCGACGGCCCCGTCGGGAACGATCACCGACGGGTGGCCGAGGCCGCGCACGTACTCGCGCTGAGCGTCCGTTCGCGGGATGACCACGGCGTGGACGCCATCGTCGCGGCCGAAGCGCTCGAGGACCCGGGGGAACAGCGGGTTCGCCGTGCGGTGGTAGAGCGCCACGTCCGGCGGCGGCCGGAACACGACGACGACCC
Source organism: Thermoleophilaceae bacterium (assembly GCA_035275105.1). Lineage (GTDB taxonomy): Bacteria > Actinomycetota > Thermoleophilia > Solirubrobacterales > Thermoleophilaceae > AC-37. The sequence goes on along the minus strand of DATENL010000203.1, from coordinate 1,368 downwards.
GCTCGCGCTCGACGCCGAGCGCGTCGAGCGCGGCCTGATCGGGCTCGAAGTCGTGGAGGTAGTACTCCTCCTTGAGGCCCGGGTACTGCACGAGCTTCGCCGGCCCGACGCCGAAGCGCTCGAGCCGCTCGGCCGGCATCCGGTCGGGGACCATCACGCGCCGCGCGAGCCGGCAGCCGATGTTGTGCTGCACGACGGCGAACTCGTAGTCGAACGTGTTCGCGGCCGGTATCCGCAGCATCGCGGCCGCCAGCGCGAGGTCGTTCGAGCCGTGGGCGAGCGCGAGGTCGAAGCCGCGCCCGGCCCCGAAGGCGCGCATCGCTCGGGTGCGGCGCGCAAGCGCCAGCGCCTTCTCGCGGCGATTGGCGCCCCCGTGGCGGCCGAGCACGGTCGCGCTCATCCCGTGCAGCTCGAGCAGCTCGACGGTCTGCGAGTAGTCGCGGGCGGTGAGCGTGACCTCGTGCCCGCGGTCGCGCAGACGTTGCACGATCGGCCGGAACACCAGCACGTGCGCCGGCGCGGTCATGTCGATCCAGATCCTCACGCGAGCGCGGGGATCATAGGTGTCGGTACGTTTGGCGCATGAGCACATCGAGCGTGCTTCCGGAGCCGGCTAAGCCGCGGCTTCGCGGCGTGATCCACCAGTACGCGTTCTTCGTCGCCGTCGTGCTCGGCGTGTGCCTTGTCGTGCTGGCGCCGGACGGCGAGCCGCGCCTCGCGGCCGCGATCTACGCGGTCTCGGTCGCCGGCCTGCTCGGCACGAGCGCCCTCTACCACCGTCGCAACTGGACGGTTCGGGCGCGCATGTGGATGCGCCGCCTGGACCACTCGATGATCTTCGTGCTGATCGCCGGCACCTACACGCCGTTCGCGCTGCTCGTGCTCCACGGCACCCTCGCGCGCACGATCCTGATCGTGGTCTGGGCCGGGGCGCTCGGCGGCACGGTCCTGAACCTCTTCTGGGTCCGCGCGCCGAAGTGGGTGACCGCCTCCGTCTACATCGCGCTCGGCTGGGTGGCGGTGGCGGCGATGCCGCAGATGGCGAGCGAGATCGGCGCCGTGGGCGTCGGACTCGTGGCCCTCGGCGGCGTGCTCTACACGGCCGGCGCCGTGATCTACGCGATGCGGCGCCCGAACCCGGTGCCCGGTGTCTTCGGCTACCACGAGGTCTTCCACGCGCTCGTGGTGGCCGCCGCGGCGGCGCACTTCGCAGCCGTCGCGGCGTACGCGCTTCCGAGCTAGCCGGAGCTAGAACAGCGACGGCTGCGTGGCCTGGGGGAGCGGGTGGCCCGTCTCCTCGCGGCCGAACCGGCGCCTTGCGCCGCCCGGGTCGCGCCTCGCCGCGTCCCCGTCCCGGCCGGCGAGGAA
>DATENL010000202.1:0-12646 GCA_035275105.1 Thermoleophilaceae bacterium | reverse complement strand
CGCGACGACCGCCGCCGTGCTGGTCCCGCTCGCCGCCGCCGGCCACGTCGCCGGGCGGCCGCTGTTCCGTCGCCTCGCCCACGGTCGCCGCTACGAGACGGCGCTCACCGGAGTGCTGCTCGCCGCGGTGGCGGCCGGGTTGCTGACGGTCGTGCTCTGACGGAACGCGGCGCGCTCAGTAGGCTCGGCCTCCCCTGCGTTGCGACGAGGAGCACACGGATGGCCCAGCAGCACGGTGACCGGCTGACGGCGGTGGACGCGTCGTTCCTGGCCCAGGAGGGCCCGGCCGCGCACATGCACGTCGGCGCGGTGCTGATCTTCGAGGGGCCCGCTCCGTCGTTCGAGGACTTCGCGAATCACATCCGCGGGCGCCTCCACCTCGTCCCGCGCTACCGGCAGAAGCTCGCGTTCCCGCCCCTCGAGAGCGGCAGGCCGCTGTGGGTCGACGACCCGAGCTTCAACCTCGAGTACCACGTGCGCCACACGGCGCTCCCGAGCCCCGGCGACATCGACCAGCTGCGCAACCTCGCCGGCCGCATCTACTCCCAGCGGCTCGACCGCTCGAAGCCGCTCTGGGAGACGTGGCTCGTGCAGGGGCTCTCCGACGGGCGATTCGCGCTGATCACCAAGACCCACCACTCGATGATCGACGGCATCTCGGGCGTGGACCTGGCGAGCGTCCTGTTCGACGTGACGCCGGTCCCGCGCGAGGTCGAGCCTGAGCCGTGGACGCCCAGTCCCGAGCCGACGAGCGCCGAGCTCGCGGCCGACGCCGTGAACGACTTCCTGAAGGCGCCGCTCGGCGCCGCCGGCCGCGCCCTGGGCGCGGTGCAGCGGCCCGGCCGCGCGCTGCGCGAGGCGCGCGAGGCGGCCGAGGGACTCGGCGAGGTGGCGTGGGCCAACCTCAACCCCGCTCCCGAGATCCCGCTCAACGTGCCGATCGGCCCGCACCGCCGGATCCGATGGGTCGGCGCGCCGCTGGGCGACTTCAAGCGGGTGAAGAACGAGCTCGGCGGGACGGTCAACGACGTGGTCCTCGCGGTCGTCGCGGGCGCGCTGCGCCGCTGGCTCCACTCGCGCGGGGTGCGCACGGAGGGGCTGGAGCTGCGGGCGCTGGTCCCGGTCTCGATCCGCGCCGAGGACGAGCACGACGGGGTCGGCAACCGGATCGCGGCGATGCGCGGGCCGCTCCCGGTGTACGTGGACGATCCGGTCGAGCGGCTCCGCATCGTGGGCGAGGCGATGGCGGGCCTGAAGCAGTCGAAGCAGGCGCTGGGCGCCGAGGTGATCGCCGGCCTCACCGGCTTCGCGCCGCCGACGATCCTCGCGCAGGCGTCCCGGCTCAACTTCTCCACGCGCCTGTTCAACGTGATCGTGACGAACGTGCCGGGGCCGCAGTTCCCGCTCTACATGCACGGGCGTGAGCTCGAGGAGCTCGTCCCGCTGGCCTTCCTGCCGGAGGACCACGCCCTGGCGATCGCGATCATGAGCTACAACGGCACGGCCCGCTTCGGCCTGCTCGCGGACTTCGACGCGATGCCGGACCTCGAGTACGTGGCCGAGGCGCTCGAGGAGTCGCTCGCCGAGCTGCTCACCGCCGCCGGCGCGGCGCCCACGGCCGCCGGCGCCTCCTCCTAGGCCCCAGCCAGCTCTGTCGCCGGGGTGGGGCAGGACCCACCCTTGGGTGTCTAGTCACGGGTCATGTGCCGGCCGAGGATTGACCTCGCAAGCCAGCCCTTCCCAAAGGAGACACCATGACCACCAAGATCACCGCCCTCATCGCCGCACTGACCGTCGCCGTCGCCAGCTTCGCAATGGCCACGCAGGCGAGCGCCGCGAAGAACACCCACCGGTACCAGACGAGCGGTGAGAAGAAGAGGAAGGACCGGCAGGACCGCTGCCAGAAGCTGCACAACGAGTACAACGAGGCCTCGGACACGGCGACCGCCTACGGGAACGCGTACGAGCACACGGGCAAGCAGACCGACCTGGATGCGGCGCGCCTGTACGACGAGGATGCCGCGGCCGCCCAGGAGAAGGCCGGCCACCTCGGCTGCGGTTGGGCGCTCAGGATCTCCAAGGCGCCTGAGATCGACCCGCACACGGCGGTCCAGATCTCGATCGCCCCGATCGGGCTCTGACCCGAATACCGGCTACGCGCCTCAGTACACGACCCCCGCCCCGGGCGGGGGTCGTGTCGTTTCGGGTCAGCGCCTGCGGGCGCGGATCGCCACGCGCCGTCCGCCGCCGCCGCCGTGGGCCTCGTCGATGACGTCCTCGCGCTCGAGGTCGAACGCGGCGAGCAGGTCGCGCACGCCGTCGAGCGTCAGCGTGTGCGGCTCGGTGGGGGTGGCGGGGTGGTCGACGTCGACGCTCACGAGCAGGGTCCCGCCCGGCCTGAGGATCCGCTCGACCTCCGCGGCGACCGCGCGCGGGGCGGTGACGTGGTCGAGGCTGTTGCGCGTCACCACGACGTCGACCGATCCCGAGACGAGCGGGATCGCCTCGCCGCCCACGGGGAGGTAGACCGCGTGGGAGTCGGGGATCAGGAGGCCGTGATCGCGGAAGCGCTCGGCCAGCGGCTCGACGCCGATCGACACGCGCGCGGGGCACGCGTCGGGGAAGCCGAGCGGCCCGGGGCCGACGTCCACCACGACCCTCCCCGCGAAGAGCTCGTACTCCGTCGAGCCGGCCTCGGCCGCGACGCGGCGCACCTCGGCGCGCGCGATCTGGCGGCGGCGGCCCTCGTAGCCGGCGGCGACCTCCTCGCCGGGGATGAAGGCGGGCACGTCACCGGGGTTGAAGCCGCCGGCTCGGACGACCGGGTCCCACTCCTCGAGCCACCACCTGAGCTCGGCGTCGAGGTCGGGGCCCCGGGCGCCCCCGCGCCTCAGTAACCCAGAGCGAATTTCGCGTCCTCGCTCATCAGGTCCGGCGTCCAGGGGGGCGAGAACGTCATCGTGGCGTCGACCTGCTGCACTCCGTCCAGCTCGCCGACGTACTCCTTGATCTGGTCGGTGACCTGCGGGCCGATCGGGCAGCCCGGCGAGGTGAGGGTGAACGTGACGCGCACGTCGGCGCCGTCCACCTCGACCTCGTAGATCAGGCCGAGCTCGACGAAGTCGAGCCCCAGCTCGGGGTCGATCACGTTGGACAGCGCGTCGTTGACGTCGTCTACCGAAGGCACGCTGGCCATCCTAGTAGCCTGCGATTCGTGGCTGCTCTGGCGCTGATAGCGATCTTCATCGTCGTCCCGCTCGCGGAGCTGTACGTGATCCTGAGGGTCGGCGACGCGATCGGCTGGGCGCCTACGATCGCCATCCTCGCGCTCGACTCGCTGCTCGGCTCGTGGCTGCTCCGGTCGCAGGGCCGGGCCGTCTGGAACCGCTTCAACGCGGCCATCGGAGCCGGGCGCGTGCCGCATCGCGAGGTGATCGACGGGGTCCTCATCATCTTCGGCGGGGCGTTCCTCATCACGCCGGGCTTCATCACCGACGTGATCGGGCTGCTGTTGCTGCTGCCGCCCACGCGCGCCGCGTTCCGGCGCCTCGCGAGGCGGTCGATCGAGCGCCGCGCCGCCGTGCCGGTCTCGGTCGCGGGCCGGGCACGCAGGCGTCGCGGCGGCCGGGACTACGACGTGGAGGGAACGGCGAGCGAGCTCGACCGGGAGACCCGCCGCCTCTCGCGGTGAGCGAGCCGGCGGCCGTCTCGCTCGCGTTCTTCGACGCCGAACGCGGGCTGCACGGGTCGCTGCGCACCGGCGTGGGCGTGCTCTTCGAGGGTCAGCGAGCCGCGACCGTCGACGACGCACCCGCGATCGAGCCCGCCGGCGGCGGCTGGCGCGTGAGCTCCGGCGAGGTGCTCGACCTCGAGTTCGAGCCGTGCTCCCCCGCCGCGGACCTCGGCGGGTCGAGCGCGCGGGTCTGCCGCGTCCGCGGGCGGGCCGGTGGGGCGCAGGTCGACTGCCTCGGCACGGCGAGCGAGACGACGACCCCGCCCGCGTGGTCCGAGCTCGACGCCCTCCGGACGGTGTCGGCCGTCTTCGACACCGAGCACGCGCTGCTCGCCGTCGCGCGCCGGCCGCGCGGGTCGCTCGGGCACGGTCAGGAGCTCGTGACGGCGCACCTGCTCGCGGCCGGCGAGCTGGTGGCGGTGGAGGACGCGCGGCTCTCGACCGTGTACGACGGCGGGGGGCGGCAGCAGAGCGCGCGCTTCGAGCTCTTCCTGCCGGGCGAGGACTTCCCGCGGCGGGCGGCCGGCACGGTGCGCGCCGGCCTGTCGCTGGCGCTCGAGTCGCTGCGCGTGAACGTCGCGGTGTTCGCGTGGGACATGGAGGGCCGCCAGGGTTACGGGGCATACGAGATCACCGTGCGCGACGAGCCCGAGGAGGCGGCGTGATCCGCGCGGTGATCTCCGACTTCGGCGGCGTCCTGACGTCGCCCCTGTACCAGGCGTTCCTCGCGTACGAGGGCGAGTCGGGCGTGAAGTTCGAGGACCTCGGCAAGGCGATGCACCGCGTGGCCCAGAAGACGGGCGGCGAGTACCCGCTCTTCCGGCTCGAGAAGGGCGAGATCACCGAGCGCGAGTTCCTCGGCGCGATCGAGGCGGAGCTCGACGGCGACGTCCGGCTCGACTCCCTGCGCGAGACCTACTTCGCCCACCTGAGCCCGAACGAGCCGATGATCGACTACATGCGCGAGCTGCGCGGCCGCGGCCTGCGGATGGCGATCCTCACCAACAACGTGCGCGAGTGGGAGCCGCACTGGCGCGGCAAGCTGCCGGCGATCGACGAGATCTTCGAGGTCGTCGTCGACTCGGCGTTCGTCGGCATGCGCAAGCCGGACCCGCGGATCTACGAGCTCACGGTCGAGCGGCTGGGCGACGGCCTGGCCGCCTCGGAGTGCGCGTTCGTGGACGACAACGAGCCGAACGTCGACGCCGCGCGGGAGCTGGGCATGAGCGCCGTGCACTTCACGGACACCGAGCAGGCGCGAGCGGAGCTCGAGGCGCTGCTCGCCGGGTAGGCGCGCCGGGCCCGTCGGGGCCCGGGTCTCCGCCGCCCTTCAGGCGCGTCGCCTTCCTGCCGATTGGGGCCTCGATGCCCTCCATCGTCACGAGACGCGGCCTCGCGGCCGCTCTCGCAGCTGCTGTCGTGGTCTGCGCGTTCGCCGCGTGGGGAGCACCGCTGGGCGTCGACTACCTCGCGCCGCCGTGCGAGCCCTACCTCTGCGACGACGCCGGGCCGCCGATCGAGGCGATCGCGGGCGGCGACGTGCACGGGTTCTTCGCCGAGCAGCCGCCGATGGGAAGCTTCTCGCTCCTGCTGCGGGCGCCGTTCGCCGCCGCCGCCAAGGCGTCCGGCGGCGATCACGCCTCGCTCTACATGTACCGCGCGGGAGCGTTCGCCTGCCTGCTGGCGCTGGCGCTGCTCGCGGTCTGGACGATGGCGGCGATGCTTCGCCGCGGCCGGCCGCGGCTCGGCGCGTTCCTCGTGCCGACCGCCCTGCTCGCCGGCCCGCTCACCTATGCGGCGCTCGACTACGGCCATCCCGAGGAGCTCCTCGGGGCGGCGCTCTGCACGGGCGGCGTGCTGGCCGCCGGGCGCGGACGGTCACTGTGGGCCGGCGTCCTGCTCGGCTGTGCGATCGCGACGAAGCAGTGGGCGATCCTGGCGGTGCCGGTGGCGATCGTCGCGGCCCCGCGCGGAAGGGTCCGGATGCCTCTGTTCGCGGCCGCCTTCGCCGGCCTCTTCACGCTTCCGATGATGCTGGCCGACCCGTCGCGCTTCTGGCTCGCGCAGAAGTCGGTCGGGATCGCCACGACCTTCACCAACACGGTCACCGCCAGCAACGTCTGGTTCCTCTTCGCCCACGGCTCGACCGCCCCGACGGAGACGGCTGACGGCGTTCGCGTGATGACCCAGTACTCGCTGTCCGACACCCTCGGGCACCTCACGCATCCCCTGGTGGTGGTGCTGGCGCTCGCCGCGACCGTCGTCTACGCCGTGCGCCGCCGCGGCGCCGATCCCGAGGAGGCGCTCCAACTGCTGGCGCTGGTGTTCCTCGTGCGCTGTGTCTTCGACCCGCTCACGTACAGCTACCACCACGCGCCGTTCCTGGTCGCTCTACTCGTCTTCGAGGGCCTGCGCCGCCGCGTGCCCGTGCTGTCCGGCTTCGCGATCGCCGCGCTGCTCGTGATGACCTACGTGGTCGCGCCGATGCACGACGCCACGGCGCTCCACGTCTTCTACCTCGCCTGGTCGCTGCCGCTGATGGCGGCGCTCGCGGTCGGGACGCTGGCGCCGGAGCGCGCGGAGCGCGTGACCGCCCGTCTGCGGGCCCTGCGGCCCGCCGCCGCGGCCTCCTCCTAGCGCAGCGGGATCATCAGGGTCGGCGGCTCGCCGAGCACGTCGCGGCCGAAGGCCTCGCGCACGAACCTGGCCGGGCCGTTCGGGTTGCGCAGCTCGATCAGCCGGAAGCCGTGAACCGACCGCGTCGACACGCGCGCGAAGTCCGGCGGGACCACGGGCTCGACCGGCACCGGCGCGAGGTCGCGGCGGTCCTCGCGCGCCGGCTCCACGACCAGCCAGACCGTCTGCGCCGTGACGGTCCCGCCGGCTGGGCGCCGGCGCAGGTAGATGCCGGCCACCGGTCGCTCGAGCGCCGGGAACGCGACCACCGGCGCGCCGGCGGCCCGCCGCGGAAGCGCCTCGGCCGCGGCTCGCCAGTCCGGGTTCTGGTAGCGCCAGTCGGCCTCGACCCAGACGATCGTCGCGACCGCTACCGCGAGGTAGGCCGCCAGCGGTACCGCCCGCAGGCGGGTCAGGGCCAGCCCGGCCAGGCCGGCGAGGCACGGGAAGACCACCAGCAGGTTGCGCGCCAGGAGCCGGTCCTCGACGTCCGTGATCGAAAGGACGAGCGGCACCGCGACCGCGATCGCCGCGATCGCGACGAGCGGCCGCGCCCGCGCCTCTCGCCGCACGGCCACCACCACGCCGCCGACCACGCCCGCCCCGAGCAGCACGAGGCCGATCGCCTCCAGCCAGGCGCGCGGCGGGTTGGGGCCCATGGCGAGCTGGCGGACCGCCTGCTCGAGGCGCTCGCCGAGCGGCAGCGAGCCGATGTGGTCGGTCCGCGCGTCCGACTGCGCCGAGAGCACGGAGAGGAGCGGCGCCGCGAGCAGCGCGACGACGGCACTCCAGGCGAGGACGCGCAGGCGCGCCTCGCGCATCCACCAGAGGAGCACGGCGACCTCCGCCGCGACGAGGAAGGCGGCGAAGTAGTGCGTCCACAGCGCCGCGGCGGCGGCGAGCGCCCAGGCCGCCCACCGCCGGGGCGTCGGCCCCTCGAGCAGCAGCGACAGCGCCCACAGCGAGAGCAGCGCCAGGAGCACGAGCAGCGAGTACGAGCGCGCGTCGAGGGCGTACCAGCCGAGCATCGGGCTGACCGCGACGATCGCGGCGGCCGCGATCGCGGGCCAGTCGCCGACGAAGCGCCGCAGCGCGAGAAACGCGACCGGCGCGCAGGCAGCACCCGCGATCCCGGCGGTCGCGCGCAGCGACGCGTCGGAGCCGGCGCCGAACGCCTTAGCCCACGCCCACGTGACGAGGTAGTAGAGCGGCGGCGTGCCCTCGGTGAGCTTGACGCGGAACCAGAGGCTGTCGAGCGACGGCGCCATGGCGATGTAGCGCGTGAACGTCTCGTCGTACCAGAGGCTCTGGTTGCCGAGGTACGGCAGCCGTAGCGCCAGCGCGGCGACGGTCACGGCAGCGAGGGCCGCCCACAGCGGGCGGCGGGACGGGGCGCCCATCGCCGCGGCCGTCAGCCGGAGGCCCGCTTCGCCAGCTCGCGCCGCGCGATCCGGCGGTAACGCATGATCTTCGAGAAGTTCGCCCGCATGCGCCCGAGCGTCCCTCCCGGCGGCAGCTCGAAGCCGCCCACCAGCTTCGCCGGCACCAGGGCCCAGCCGTCGCCGTCCCGCACCAGGTCCCCGCGCGCCTGGAAGTTCCGCTGCCACGCGAAGTCCGGGGCGTGGTCGTGCGCCGTGAGGCACGCGAGCCCGGGCTGGAACGGCGTCCCCGCGGGGACCGGGCCGATCCTGACCTGCCGCGAGTCGCGGTCGGGCGCGACGGGCACGCGCGCCGAGAACGGGAACCCGTCGGGCGACACGAGCGACACGACCGCGGTGTCGTAGCGCCGGCCGAGCTCGTCCAGGCGCGCGTCCCAGACCGGCTCGCGCTCGCGCGGGCCGGGGTGCGGCGCCGCGGGCTCCTCGTTGTGCCCCGAGCGCACCTCCTCCATGTGCGCGTCGAGCAGCTCCGGCTCCGCGTCGGGGCCGCCGCGCCACACGTACACCCGCTCGGGCCGTACGTGCACGTATATGCGCGCGTAGTACCAGGTGAAGAACCGCTGGAGCGCCTTCGGGGGCGCCGACTGGTTCATGACCGGGAGCTTCTGCGCCGACTCGCGGGTGTAGCGCTCCCGGTTGGCTTCGAGGTCCCGATCGTCGACGTCGGCCGTCCCCTGCACCAGCACGGTCGGCGGGTCGTCGAGGCCGCACCCGGTCGGGTCGGAGAAGAGCAACGCCACCATCGGGTTGGCGGCCGCGTCGTCGGCCTTCTTCGGGTAGCCGATCCCGGTGGTCACGTCGACCGTCCCGGCGTGCCTCGCGTGGTACGGCGTGACGGGCCAGGTGATCGGCTGGCCGCGGCGGTCGACCGTCGTGTACTCGGTGGTGACGAAGCGGTCGAAGACCGCCTGCACGTCCTCCGGAAGCGACGCCGTCATCGCGGCGCGAGTGTATAGGGGGCGAAGCCGGGCCTGCCTACGAGGCACAGCCGGGGCGGCGCCACATCCCGCGGCGATGCGCGCGGGCGCGGCGCTCGGCAGCCCGGAAGCGCGGCGCGAGGTCGTCGTTCGGGGGGATCGTGAGCGTGGTCGCGTAGCCGCGCTCGGCGAGCATCGCGTTGAAGAGCCGGCCGTCCGGCAGCCAGACGTAGGCGAGCAGGCGCCCGTAGCGGTCGCGCGGCTCCGCCCCGACGCGGTAGCGCACCCGCGTGCCCCCGCGCAGGACCGACCTGGCGAACGCCGACGCCTCCGGCCCGAAGCACTCGACCCGCCCGCCGTACACCTCCGGGGTGTCGATCCCGATCAGCCTGACGCTGCCCAGGCCCGCGAGCCGGACGGTGTCGCCGTCCACGACGCGCTGGACCGTGGCGGAGTGGCGATTCGGCCTCGGCCTGTCAGCGTCGTGCGCGCCGTCCGAGCGCCCGAGAACGACCAGCGCCGCCAGAACCGCCGCAACTACGAGTGACAGGGTCGAGCGGCGCACGAACGTCCAAAACCCGACGCTATAGCGTCGGTAAATGGACGTTCAACTTCAGTTATCCGAGCCGAGGCGGTCCCAGCAGTAGATCTCGACGGCGTCGGCCGCGAGCTCCATCGAGCGCTCCTCGGAGAGCCACGGCAGGACGGTCATGAGCGCCTGCTCCTCCCCCGCCCCGCCCTCGAAGGCCTCCTCGCCGCGGAACCCCGCGGCGATGCGCAGCGCCTCGCGCCGGTGGTCGCCCAGGCCCTGGAAGGCCCGCAGGAGGAAGTCCTTGTTGGCGACCGGGTGCCCGACCTCGAGCGAGGCGTGCCAGGCGGCGAGCATCGACACGTCGTCCTCGTCCAGGTCCTCGACGGCCTTCGCGTAGTGCACCTCGAGCTCGTCCTCGGGGATCTCGTCGACCCACGCCCGCACGACCTCGCCGAGCAGCTGGCGCCGGGCTTCGCGACCGATCGACTCGGCGACGACGCGGATCGCTTCCTGGGGCTCGATGAAGCAGAGTGGCATCGGGTTCGCGGTCTCCTGAGGGGTTTGAGGGCTGCGGGTCGATGCCAAAGTACGCCCGGGTCCCGACGGAAAAACGTCGTTCGTACCTCCGCGCACTCAGCCGGGGCCTTCACGGGCCAGGGCCTCCTCCAGCGCGTCCAGGGCGCTGTCGAGCGTTTCGGCGATCCGGCCCCCGGTCGTAGAGATGAAGTGCGCGACCTGCATGTTCACAGGCGTCGCCTCGTTCTCGCCGGCGCGGCGGATGTCGCTTCTCCAGCCCACTATCGGCCTGCCCAATGCCGCCGCATATCCGATCTCCGCGGCGGTCCCGCTGTCGACATCAGGTCCGTCAAGGACCGCAAGTAACGCATCGCTCTGCTCGATCAACCGAACGTTCCGGGCACCGAGATCACGATTAACACGGCCGAAGTCGCTTTGCCGGTCGGCGTCGTTCGGCTGGTCGGCAGCCACCTGCAACTGCCGCGCCACCGCGCCGTGCTCGTCATGCCATGGGTCCAGCACGGCGAAACCGCGCTCGATAAGCGCCGGAACTACGACCTGCTCGCCGAACGACCGCGTGGTCTCTGAGAAACCAAGCGGGCTCGCCAGGTAAACGGCAGGTCGACCCGCCATGACGGTGAACCTACCGCGTCCCGGCGCGTATCAGGGAGCCGCGACCAACCTCAGCCGCGCACGGCTCTCGAAGCCGCGGCTGTCGCTTGCGCGCGCTGTTGCCCGGACGACCGCTCGATCGAAGCGCGTGCCCTCGGGGCAGGAGTGCCGTCGCAATCGGGCAGTGCTCGCTAAGCGGCCTGCTTTCACACCCTCGAAGCGCCGGCTGCGTTGAGGCGGCCCGGGCATCGTGATCGTGCGGCCGTCCGGGCCGGCGCAGTCGTAGCGAGGCTCCAGGCGGACGCGCGCACGATTCAGTCCTGATTCGTCTCGCACCAACAGCAAGATGCGTACGTCCCCGGGAAGACGTACGTCGACCCGTCCCGACCCGTGGAGCTTGTGCCTGGCGCCGTTCGCTTCAACCGCGAGCCACCGCAACGTAGGCGGTCGCGTCGTGGACACCCATGGGACGTGAGCACCGACCGCGCCAACCGTCAGCAGGAACACCGCGACGGCAACGACCTCGGCGAACAACAACCCAAAACCCAGGCTCGCCCAGCGCGCCTCGTGGTCGAGGATCTCCGCGAGCTTGACTAGCTCGGCCTCGTACTCGGCCTCGATTGGCTTCGTGTCGCCGAGACCTTTCACCTCGTCCTCGAACTGCCTGAACTCGTCAGGCCCTGCGTTTCTCGCCCTGCCGGTGAGTTTGTAGCGCCAGTACGCCCGCGTCCGAGGAAGCGTCGGCCGCACGCGACCGAGCGTCCGATCGAATCGGGCTCTGTCCATCAGCTTTTCGATGTCCGGGAAGGCGGCTTGGGTGTAGTGCTCCTTGATGCGCTCGTGGAGCTCACGCGGCTTGTAGGGCGCCACGGCTCTCAGGAGGCACCCGATCGACGCGACTGCGATCAACAGCGCGAGCGCGAGGCTCCAGCGAATGGCGTGCTGCGCCCAAACCTCGGCGTCGTCGTACACCACGCCCAGGCGACCGACGAGGGCGAGTACGCCCGTGGCCAGCAGGCCGTGCACGACGAGACCCGCTGAGCTCTTGCTGTCGTTGGCGTGGATCGAGCCCTGAACGTCGCCAATCGCATGTATAAGGAGCGCCCGCCGCTCGTCGTCCGGTACCGCATTCACCAGGGGGAGTATTTCAAGCGGTTGGGCCTTCTAGAGGGTGAGACCGTCCCGTCCGATACGTGGGAGAAACTCCTTGTGATGCTCCATCCGCCGTGTTACATCGCCAGTCCGCTCGGCTTCACCGAAGCTGGCCGCCACTACTACGCCCAGGTCTACCTGCCAGCCCTACGAACCGTCGTTGAGCCGATCGATCCCTGGGCCTTGACCTCGGAGGCCGAGGTCCACGAGGCAGCGGCGGCTGGGCGCGAGCGTGAAATGGCGCTCGAGATAGGCCGCCGCAATGCCAACGGAATCCGGCGCGCCGCCCTGCTCGCCGCATTCCTCGAGGGGCAGGAGCCGGATGCCGGGACGGTCGCGGAAGTGGGATACGCCGCCGCGCTCGGTATCCCGTGTTTCGGACTTCGCTCCGACTTCCGTCAAAGCGGTGAGAACGGCGCGGCTGTGAACCTCCAGGTCGAGAGCTTCATCGTCGAGAGCGGCGGAGCGATCCTGGCGACTCTGGACGAATTGGTGACTGCGCTAGGCGCCGCCTCCGAGGAACTTCGCCAGAAGACGCTGGCCGCAGCCGAGAGCCCTTCCCCCCTGCTCTAAGGCCCCGAGGCAGTCCCGTCAGCGCGGGGGCATGTCCGCGTCCAAGCGCGCTATGAGCTCGTCGAGCTTCAGCTCCTCGAGCCCGCGGCCGACCGCGTCGAGCTCGCCGGCGGCGAACTCGATCAGCGACTTGCCCTCGCCGCACAGCTCCAGCGTCTCGCGCAGGCCCGCCTGGTTCGAATCGAGCCTGGCGATGATCTGCTCGAGGCGCTCGACGGCGGCCTCGTAGGTCATCGTGTCGGTGGTCATTCGTCCTCCTCGTTCCTGACCCGGGCCGGCACGGTCCCGCCGTGCATCCGCAGGTCGAAGCCATCCGCCGCGCGCACCGCCGCGGGTCCCGTCAGCGGCTCGCCGGACGCGTCGAGCGCGAGCGCGTAGCCGCGCTCGAGCGGCTCCTCCACCAGCCGCACGTCGCGGCCGACCTCGCCAAGCGCCAGCCGGATAAAACGCGATTGCGGACAAAACGGGTGGTGAAGCAGGGTATACATGCCGTCCT
>DATENL010000201.1:0-13977 GCA_035275105.1 Thermoleophilaceae bacterium | reverse complement strand
GCGCGCTCGAGGCGGCCTGCCTGGCGGCCGCCGCCGTCGCGGTCACGGCGGCCTCGTTCGCCTGATCCATGGGTGCAGGCGTTGCATCGGCGCCGCCCGGTAGGGTCCCGGCCAGTGGGCCTGCTCGATCGGCTTAGAGGCGACTACCGGTCGCCCGGCGGGGACGCGCCGGCGTCGCTGGGGCGCGACGCCGCCCGGATGCGCGCGACCCTCACCGGGCTGCACGCCGAGCGCGGGGGAGCCGGCGAGCCGGACCTTCGCGGCGTGACGCAGGACCTGCTCGAGGGCGAGGTCGAGGCCCCCACGGGGGACGTCCGCTGGCTGGTCGACGAGGACGTCGACGCCGACGAGTTCTACGCCCAGGAGGTCGCCCCGAACTGGGACGGGCTGGGCGAGAACGCCCGTGCCGACAAGCTCGACGGCTTCCTCGAGCTCGCGAAGATGATGGAGGCGTCGCCCGACGCCCTCCCGCGCGAGATGGCCGCCCGTCTCCGGACCAAGCTCCTGCTCCTCGCGTGGGCGTTCGACGAGACGCACGGGTACCTGGGCCAGATGGCCGCCGACGGGTGACCCGAACCGCCCCGGCGCGTGCTGCGTAAACCTCGACGTGAGCGGGTGGATTGTCGGTACGCTCCTACCGTGAGTAGGGAGGGGCGCAAGGGACCGAGGGCGTTCGTCGCCGTCGCCGTGACGGCCGCCGTGGCCGCCGCGCTCGTGGCGCCGGGGGCGATCGGCAGCTCGAAGCCGCACGCGCGGCTCGCGGTCTCGGACCGGACCCCGTCGGTCGGCCAGGAGGTTGTCTTCGACTCCTCGCGCTCGCGCGGCGACATCTCGTACCACCTGTGGGACCTCGACGGGGACAAGCAGTACGAGCAGTCGACCAACGGGCGCGCCCGCATGACGCACGTCTTCAAGCACGCCGGACGGGTGCGGGTGACCGTCGCGGTGTTCGACGACGACGGCGCCCACTCCGTCCGCAGCGCGACGCTTCGAGTGCTCGAGCACGCCACGCCGAGCTCCGGCGCGGCGTCCGGCGGCTCCGACCGTCCGCACGTGCGCACGGCCACCAGCGAGAAGAAGGACAAGGCGAAGGAGAAGAAGGACGAGCACGGCGTGAAGAAGGCGCAGTCGAAGTCGGGCAGCGACACCGCCACCGTCCAGAAGGCCGCCTCGTCCCAGGCCGTCACGATCAGCGACTTCAAGTACGAGCCGAAGTCGGTCACGGTCAGCGTGGGCACCACGGTCAACTGGACGAACGACGGCCCGACCGCGCACACCGCGACCGCCGATGACGGGACCTTCGACACGGGCAACCTGCTCAAGGGGCAGAGCGGCTCGTACAAGTTCACGAAGGCCGGCAAGTACGAGTACCACTGCGCGCCGCACCCGTTCATGAAGGCGACGGTCACCGTCACGGGGTCGGGCGGCGCCTCGGCCGGCGACGACTCGAACTCGAACGACTCGAGCAGCAGCTCCGGCTCGGGCGGCGACTCCGACAACGACTCGAGCCTGCCGCACACCGGCCTCCGGATCGCGAGCTTCGTGCTCGCCGGCCTGCTCCTGCTGGGGGGCGGCGTGGCGCTCCGCCGGCGGCTCGCCCGCTCGTAGCCCCGGCGGCCCGACGCGATCGGGATCGAGTACCTATCATCCCCCTCACGGGGGACGCCGGTCCCTATTCAAGGTGGCCGACAAACTAAGCCTCAGCTTTCCGCGCGAGCCCGACTCGGTACCCGCCGCGCGCGCCACCCTCGCGCAGTTCGAGGATCGCGTCGGGGCGGCGGCGCTCTACGACGCCTCGCTATGCCTGAGCGAGCTGGTGACCAACGCGGTCCAGCACCCGGACGCCGCGGCCGGCGACGAGCTCGAGCTCGAGCTCACGCTTCGGGAGGACGTACTGCGCGTCGAGGTGATCGACCCGGGCGGCGACTTCCACCCCGATAAGCCCACCGAGGGCGACGAGCGCGGCTGGGGACTGTTCATCGTCGATCAGCTCTCCAGTCGCTGGGGCACGAACTCCGGGAGCGACCGGACGATCATGTGGTTCGAGGTCACCCGCGACGACTCCGCGACCGCCGTCATTCGGGGCGAGGGCGCCGCGCGTATCCAGTAGTTTGCGGCCGCCGGCCGCGACGACCCTGGAGGAGACTTGGAAAGCTGGGACATCCGCTCGCTCGACGTCAAGGTGCATCAGCCCGAGGTTCTGCGCAGCGACGGCGAGGCGCGTGTGATCGCGATCAACCTCCCGGCCGGCGAGGAGCTCAAGGACCACCAGGTGCACGAGCGGGCCTACCTGGTCGTCGTGGAGGGCGAGGTGGAGATAGCCGAGGGCGGCTCGACGGAGACGGGCGGCGCGGGCTACCTCGCGATCTTCGATCCCAACGAGCGCCACGAGGTGCGCGCGAAGGCGGACGCGCGGCTGGTGCTCATCCTGGCGCCGTGGCCGGGGGAGGGGCACCCCAGGGCGCGCTCCGCAGGCGGCGCCCCCGCCTGATCGCGCGGCGGGCCGTCGCGGCGTTGCCATAATCGGGGGGCGCCCATGGATCCCGCCCGCAAGCGAAAGATCCGCCTGATCGTCGCCCTCACGGCGGCGGTCGTGCTGGCCGGCGCGCTGGTCTGGACGAGCTTCGGCAGCGCGACGGAGGCGACCACGCCTTCCCAGGCGCTGCGAGCCGAGCCGGGCCGGTCGATCGAGGTGACCGGAAAGGTGGTGGACGGCTCGGTCCGGCGCGGCGATCCGCTGCGCTTCGACGTCCGGGACCGCGACGGCACGGCCTCGGTCCCGGTCGTGTACCGGGGTACCGTCCCGGACCCGTTCCGGGAGGGGCGCGAGGTGATCGTCACCGGCAAGATGCGGGGCGGCACGTTCGTGGCCGAGCGCGACTCCCTGGTCACCAAGTGCCCGTCCAAGTTCAAGAGTAAGCCGGGCGGGAAGACGCTCTAGTGACGGCGGCGGTCGGCCAGGCCTGCCTGGTCGTCGGGCTCGGCACGGCGCTGTTCGCCGTCGGCGGCGGCGTCTACGGAGCGCTGTCCGGACGTCGCGAGTACGCGGTGGCCGCGCGGCGGGCCATGTACTGCCTCGGCGGGCTGCTCGCGATCGCGATGCTGATGCTCGAGTCGGCGTACCTCCGCACCGACCTGAGCTTTGAGCTCGTGGCGCAGAACTCGTCGACGGACACGCCGACCTTCTACAAGCTCACCGCGATGTGGTCGAGCCAGGAGGGCTCGCTCCTGCTCTGGGCGTTCCTCCTGTCGGTCTACTCGAGCGTCGTCTTGTTCGTCACGCGGCGGCGCCTGCGGGAGATCACGCCCTGGGCCACGGCCGTGCTGGGTGCGATCGCAGCGTTCTTCCTGTCGCTGATGATCGTGTTCGGCGAGAACCCGTTCGCCACGTTCGCGCACCCGGTCGCGCGCGGCAACGGGCTCGAGCCGCTGCTGCGCCACCCGGCGATGGCGATCCACCCGCCGATGCTCTACTCGGGCTACGTCGGCTTCTCGATCCCGTTCGCGTTCGCGATCGGGGCGCTGATCACGCGCCGCACCGGCGCCGACTGGATCCTGTCCACGCGGCGGTTCGCGCTGGTCGCGTGGACGCTGCTCGGCTGCGGCATCCTGCTCGGCGCGCTCTGGTCGTACTCCGAGCTCGGCTGGGGCGGCTACTGGGCGTGGGACGCGGTCGAGAACGCGTCGCTGATGCCGTGGCTCCTCGGCACCGCGTTCCTGCACTCGGTGATGGTGCAGGAGAAGCGCGGGATGCTGAAGCTCTGGAACATGGGGCTGGTGATCGCGACCTTCGTGGCCGCGGTGATCGGCACGTTCCTCGTGCGGTCCGGGATCCTCGAGTCGATCCACGCCTTCGGCGCGTCCACGCTGGGCCGGCCGTTCCTCGTCTTCATCGGCGTGGTCGCCATCGGGTCGACCGCGCTGCTGGTCTGGCGCCGCGACTCGCTGCGGAGCGAGGGGCGGCTCGACTCGCTGCTGTCGCGCGAGGCGTTCTTCCTGCTCAACAACCTGGTCCTGGTCGCGCTCTGCCTGGTGATCTTCTGGGGCACGTTCTTCCCGCTCATCTCGGAGGCGATCAGCGGCACCAAGCGCAGCTTCGGCCCGCCGATGTTCGAGCGCTGGACGGTGCCGCTGGCGCTCGTGCTGGCGCTCTTGTCGGGGATCGGGCCGCTGCTCACCTGGCGTCGCGCCACCCCGGCGGCCCTGAGGCGGGCGCTCCAGTGGCCCCTCGTGGCCACGGCCGTCGCGCTCGCCGCGATGCTCGTGCTCACGCCCGCGGCGGAGAGCCCGACGTCGCTCGTCATGTTCGCGGTCATCGCGTTCGTGCTCGCCGCGGTGGCCCAGGAGTTCGCACGCGGAGCATCGGCGCGGCGGGTGATGGCGCGCGAGTCGTGGCCGGCGGCGGTCGCCTCGCTCGTGGCCCGCAACCGGCGCCGCTACGGCGGCTACCTCGTGCACGCCGGGATCGCGATCCTCTTCCTCGGGGTGGCGGCGTCGTCGGGCTTCCACGCCCAGCGCGACGCCCAGCTCAACCCCGGCCAGAGCACGACGATCGACGGCTACACCGTCACCTACCGCCGGCCGACGGCAGCGATCCTGGAGGACCGCGCGGACACCGGCGCGCCGGTCTCGCTCGGCGCCGTGCTGGACGTCCGCAAGGGCGACCGCCACTGGACGATGCGGCCGTCGCGCAACTACTACGAGGCGAACGACGGCAGCGGCGGGCAGTTCGGCCGCTTCTTCGAGGGCGAGTCGACCAGCGAGGTCGACGTGCGCTGGGGGCTGGGCCGCGACGTCTGGGCCGCCGTCCAGCCCGACACGTCGGGCCTGGTCAAGCCGATCGCCGAGGCGAACCGCAAGTTCTCAGGCGCGGCGCGCGACGTGCAGGCGGTCGTGGTCGCGGCGCTCGTCGCGTCGTACCGCAACGACCCGCCGCCCGCCCAGTTCCGGATGATCGTCTCGCCGATGATCGCCTGGATCTGGATCGGCGGCGCGATCGTGCTCCTGGGCTCGCTCACCGCGCTCTGGCCGACGGCCGAGGCTCGCCGCCGGCGGGCGCGCAGCCTCGCCGCGGCGCGGGTCGGGCGCGAGCTGTCGCGCGCCTAGCGGGCCGCCGCCGGGGCACGGTGTCCTTTATTGGCACCTATAGCTGCCAGAAATGGACACCGTGGCAAGCACCGTGATCCGGTCGGGGCGGCTGGCTTCGAGGGCGTTGAGCTCCGTCTGCGCGAATCCGGCTTCGGGCAGCGCGGTCTGAAGCTCCTCCCGGGTCCAGCAGCGCATCGCGAAGTCGAACTCCGCGGGTGGCTCGTCGCCAACGGCAATGCGCTCGCGGATTCGCATGGTGTGGGTGTCCGGCTCGAGCGTGGTGTGCGAGGTGAACACCACCCGCCCGCGCGGCGTGTCCGCCGTCCGCTCGATAGCCGGGTCCGCCTCGTAGCGCCGCGCGGTGCGCTCCCAGTCGCGCACGTCCGCCACGAGCACGCCGCCCGCGCGCAGCGAGCGCCGCAGCCCGGCTAGCGCGGCGACGCGGTCGGCGTCGTCGATCAGGTCGTTGAGCACGCCGCGGCAGAGCGCGGCGTCGAACGGCTCGGCCGGCGTCCACGAGCGCAGATCCGCCACTTCGAAGCGGGCGTCCGGCGCCGCGCGCTCGGCCACGGCGACCAGCTCCGGCGACAGGTCTACCCCCGTCACGAGGTAGCCCAGCCCGGCGAAGGCGGCGGCGTAGCGGCCCGTGCCGCAGCCCGCGTCGACGAGCGACGACCCGGCCGGCACGCCGTGAGCGGCCAGCGCCTCGGCCACCGCCTCGGCAGCCGGCCCCGCGGGCTGCGCCACGACCGCGTCGTAAGCCCAGGCAAAGTCGTGGTAGAGCGGACGTCGCACGGACCTAGAGTTGCACCGTGGAGCTCACGGTGGCGATCCTCGTGTTCGGCCTCGGCGTCGCCCTCGTCGTCATCCGGCCGCTGCTGCGGCCCGCCGCCGTCGAGGCGCCGGACGCCGCCCGACGCGAGGCGCTCGAGGCCGCCAAGGAGGCCAAGTACCGCGAGATCCGGGACGCCGATCTCGACCACCGGATGGGCAAGCTGTCCGACGAGGACCACCGCGATACCGACCGCGAGCTGCGCCGGCAGGCGATCGAGATCCTGCGCGAGCTCGACGAGCTCGGGCCGGCGTCCGATCCGGCGCCGGAGGCCGATCCGGCGCCGCGCGCGCCGCTAACCTAGGCGCCCGTGGAATCCCTCCTCGAGCTGACGATGATCATCATCTCGGTGGTGCTCATCCTGTTGATCCTGCTGCACTCGGGCAAGGACGCGGGGCTGTCGGGCGCCTTCGGCGTCGGCAGCGGCGCCGGCCCGTTCGGCGGCGGCTCGCTCGTCGAGCGGAACCTAGACCGTTGGACGATCGGGTTCGCGATCCTGTTCGTCGTGAACGTGATCCTCCTGCTGAAGGTCGGCTAGGAACTCACCGATCAGCTCGGCCAGCTCCTGCGGCTGGTCCTCCGGCACGAACGAGTACGAGTCCTGGACGCTGCGCAGCTCGGCGTTCGGAAGGATCGACGCGAGCTTCTGCGCGTCGCCGAACGGGAACACCTTGTCCCCGGCGGCCCACGCGATCAGCACCGGCTTGTCGAAGCTGCCGAGGTGCTCGGCGGCCGCGAGCGTGTGGCGCTTGTCGACGCCGCGCAGCACCTTCGTCACGTCGCGGCGGACGGCCGGGTTGGTCGCTGCGGGCTGGGTCCAGCCGTCCAGCACCGCCTGCGGCGGGTCCTGGTGCATCAGCCACCCGAAGGCGTTCGGGGCCCGGCGGACGGCGCGCAGCCGGGCGGCCCGGCCGAGCAGGCTCAGCCCACCCGGCACGTAGGTGAGCACGGGCAGGTAGCGGAACATCCACGGGAAGAAGTGCTCGAACGCGTCGCACGAGGTGAGCACCACGCGACCGATCCGGTCGCCGTGCTCGACGGCGGCGATCTGCGTGAGGGCGCCGCCGGTGTCGTTCGCGACGATCGTCGGCCGGTCGAGGCCGAGCGCACCGGCGAAGTCCACGATCAGCCGCGCGAGCGCGGGTGGCGACAGGTCGGCGTCCTCGTTCATCGGCACGTCGTGCGCGCCGAGCGGGAGGTCGGGGACGATGCAGCGGTAGCGGTCGGCGAGCCGCGGGACGACCTCGCGCCAGAGGTCGCCGTTCACCAGCACCCCGTGCACGAACACGATCGGCTCGCCGCTGCCGCGCTCGCGGTACTGAATCGTGCCCTGCGGCAGCGCCACCTCGTGCTGCTCTCCCAGCGCTTCGGACCTCGACATGACCTACATCCTCCCCTCGCCGGACCTCGTTACCTCCACGCGCACGCGGCTCGCGTCCCCGCCGTCGTCGCCGGGCCCGGGGGCGGGGACGATCTCGAGTCGGTCGAGGATCACGAAGTAGGCGTCCGCGAACGGCGACTGGGCGGTGCGGCGTCGCACCTCGGCCCAGTCGATCTGCTCGCGCAGCGCGCGCGCCATCTCGAGCAGTGTCCCGTAGTCGATCGAGTGTTCTGTGAGTGACATCACCTTCGTCACGATCACGTCCTCGAGCCGCATCACCGGGATCTCCATGCTGAGGACGTTCAGGACCTCCGCGCCGGCGAGCACCTCGTCGGCGTCGACGCCCGACGGCCCGAAGATCAGGTCCACCAGCACGTCGTTCTCGTCCCACGCCTTCACGAGCCATTCCTCGGGTGGGTCCTCGCGGCGCATGCCGATCGCCTCGAGCGCCGCGAGCGCGCGCTCGCCGTCGCGCTCGCGGAGGACGAAGTCCAGGTCGTGGGAGCTCTTCGGACCCCCGCGCGCCCAGGTGGCGAGGCTGCCCGCCAGCGCGAACTCGACGTCGGCCTGGAGCAGCGCGGCGGCCGCGCGCTTCATGCTCGCGGTCAGCTCGTCGAACGAGATGGCTCCCGCCATGCCGCTCTCATACCCGCGCCGGGTGGTTCGGAAAGCCCGGCCGCGCGGGTAGGTACCCCGCATGGCCGACGAGAGCGTGTCGATCCGCGTCGCCGCGGCCGCGGACGTGCACGTGCGGGACGCCAACCGCGACCAGGTGGCCGAGGCGTTCGCCGCGCTCGAGGGCGACGCCGACCTCGTGCTCGTGGCCGGCGACCTGACGACCCACGGCGAGCCGGAGCAGGCGAAGCTGTTCGCCGAGGTCTGCCGGCCGCTGTCGATGCCGGTGCTGGCGGTGTTCGGCAATCACGACTGCCACGCGGACCGCATGGACGAGGTGCGCGCCGTGCTCGAGGACGAGGGCGTGATCGTCCTCGAGCGCGAGTCGACTGTGCAGGAGGTCGCCGGGACCGAGGTCGGCATCGTCGGCCTCAAGGGGTTCGTCGGCGGCTTCGCGGGCTCGAACCTGCCGGACTTCGGCGAGCGCCAGCTACGCGACGTGTACGCGACGACGACGGCGGACGTGGAGGCGCTGGCCGACGGGCTGCACGCGATCGCGACCTGCCCGTACCGGATCGTGCTGCTGCACTACTCGCCCACGGCGGAGACGCTCGAGGGCGAGCCGCAGGGCATCTGGGCGTTCCTGGGGAGCGACCGGCTGGCGGCGCCGATCCTCGAGCACGCGCCCGACCTCGTGCTCCACGGCCACGCGCACGCCGGGACCTTCGAGGGCAGGCTGGGCGAGTCGCCCGTCTACAACGTGTCGGTGCCTGTGATGGGCCGCGACTTCTGGATCTTCGAGCTGACGACGCCGCGCCGGCCGACGACGCCGATCCACTAGTCAGCGCAGGCGGCGCTTTCGCGTGAGCTGCACCGCGTTGCCCGCGCGGTCGACCGCGCGCACCACGACGCTGTAGCGCCCGGCGGTCAGGTGGGCGCCGGGGAGCCAGAGGTTCCAGTGGTTCGAGCCCGTGGCCCGCAGCCGGAGCGGGCGCTCGCATCGGCGCCGCTTCGAGAGCCGGCCGTTCGGCTGCACGAAGCGGCAGCGATCGTTCGCAGTGCGCGCGATCGAAACGAGCACCGCGGCCACGCGGTGGTGGCAGCCGCGGTCGTGCGCGTGGCCGCGCAGATAGACGCGGTCGCGCCTGACGCGGAGCGTGCCGCGCGTGATCTGGACGCTCGGGCGAACGCGGTCCCGGCAGGTGGGCCTCGGGGCCGGCGGCGGACGGTGGGGGTTGCCGGGAGTGCCGGTCCCGGGGTTGCCGCCGCCGCAGCCGGTCGACACCCTCCCGGTGGTCGCCGGCGGCAGCTTGTCCGGCGCCGAGAGCGCGGGGTAGACGTCCACGTAGTAGCGCTCGGCCGCGGCGCCGTCGCAGCCGAAGCGCACCATCCCGCGCGTGCCCACGTCCGCTGCCTCCTGGTCGATCCCGTCGTAGTCCATCATCCGGCCGCTCCTGTCGATCGAGCGGGTGCCGAAGCCCGTGATGCCCCTGGTCGCGACGATCGTCCCCGTGCCCGCCTTCAGCTCGTGCGATCCGGGCGCGGCGAGCCAGACCGCCACGGCGCCCTCCGGCCGCCGCGTGAGCCGGCCGTCGGGCTGGACGTAGCGCCCGAGCCAGACCCGCTTCACCGTCGGGTCCGCGTAGTCCGGGTCGCTCAGCAGTGTCGTCAGCGCCTTCGCCACGGCGTTCGAGCCGGTCGGGCCCACGCCCTCCGTCTCGAGCGAGTGCGAGTGCCTCGACTCCTCCGAGTCGCACGCGTCGGTGGTGAACACGCCCGGCGTGTCGGACTTCCAGGCCCAGGCGGGCAGCTCGTAGCCGATCAGGTCGTCGGCGAGCCCGACCTGGAACCGGTACGGCGCCTGCGCCCTCCAGGTCGGCACCGGGGGCGCCTCGCGCTCGGGGCACTCGGCGTCCTCGATGCCCCAGGGGCTGCCGACCATCAGCGCCGGGAACGCCTCGCCGGGGTTGGCTACGAACTGGAGCTGCGGACCGACGCGCAGGACGCTCACGTGGGTCCGGACGTCGGGACCGGCGCGGTTGGTGTCGCTGCCGTCGGGCGCGAAGGTGTGGCGGGAGCCGAACAGCCCGGCGCCCGCGGCGGCCTTGAACGCGTTGTTCTCGATCGGCACGTACAGCGTCCTGCGATCGAAGTCGAGCGCGCCGCTCGGCACGCGGCGCAGCTTCGGCACCTCGGCAGCGACGTGGTCGGCCACGCCCTGACCGACCGTGGTGATGAACGTCTCGCAGTCAGCGAGGCCGTCGCAGTCCTTGTCCGTCACGCCCTCCACGTGCGGGTCCTCCTCCGAGCCGTTGTCGCCCACGAGGAACAGCCCCATGCCCATCCCGCCCTTCGCCTCGAGCCGGCGCTGGAACTCCCCGGGCCAGTCGCCGCTCACTGCGGTGTGGTCGCCGTGCTGGCCGTACTGCTGGTTGTGCGCGGCCAGGTTGAGCATCGTGAAGATCGCCCTGCCCTCGCCGTCGCGCGCCTGGAGGACCCGGAACTTGGGGTCGACCGCGACGTCGTTGCCCTTGTCGTCGACCGTCGGGAAGGTGTGCGTGCGGATGCTGATGCTCGGCGGCGGCCCGGCCTGGCGCGCCCAGAGGGTGGCGGGCCGGAGGTCGTCGTACGCCTGGACCCCGGCCTTCACGACCTGCGGGATCAGCCAGCGGCGCATGTAGTACTCGTCGATCCCGGTGCGCGACCCGGTGCCGATCGGGTTCTCTCCGCCGCCGTAGATGCCGACCGTGTCCGGCGACGACTCGTTGTGGTTCGAGCTGACGATCACGTTCGCCACGGGGCGCTGCTTCATGATCTCCTCGCGGATGACCTTGATGTAGTTCTCGAACGTCCCCTGCGTGACGATCGAGATCAGCTCGTAGGTCCTGCCGCCGGCCTTGAACGCGATCGCGCGCGCGTCGATCGGGTCGCGGACCCGCTTGGCCAGGCTGTCGGCGGCCCCCGACAGGTAGATGCCGTCGTAGCCGCCGGTCTGGTTGGCGTCGCAGAAGGGCTCGGGGTAGTCGAAGCGGCCGTTGGCGTTCTGGTCGAGGTACGGCTCCTCGAACGCGAACGGCCGCGGGCCGGTCAGGCCGGCCGGGCAGGTGGCGAACTCGGCGGGCTCGAGCGGGGGGCTCGCGGCCGGAGGCGTGATGTCGGCGGTGCCGACGCCGACCTTCAGCTCGGGCTCGGCGGCGGCAGCGGTGGACGCGGCGGACGCGAGTGCAAGCGCCGCCGCGCATACCGCCAGAGCCCCCCAAGCCCGCACGGCGGGAGCGTACCGGCTCGGAAGCGGGCGCCGCGCCGGTTTCAGATGCCCATCAGGCGCGCTTCGAGCGCGTCGTACGCGCGGTCCGGCAGGACTCCGTTGAGCGCGAGGAGGGCGCGGGCGTCGACGCCGACCACGTATCGAGCGCGCGGGCGATCCACGGTCAGCGCGCGCTCCACGACCTTGGCGACGCGGTCCGCCGGGATCGCGCTCTTCGCGAGCCGCTGGGCCATCTTCAGCATCTTGGGGATCTTGTCGTCGTAGAGCCTGTGCCCCGCCTCGGGCAGGCCGGCGGCCAGCTCCTCGGCCTGTTCGGTCCCCTTTCGCCAGATCTCCGTGTCGATGCTTCCCGGCTCGACCGCGATCACGCGGATGCCCCACGGCCGGAGCTCCTTGCGCAGCGAGTCGCTGACGGCCTCGAGGCCCCACTTCGAAGCGTGGTACGGACCGAGGAACGGGTTGGCGATCCGGCCGCCGACGGACGTCATGTTCACGATCCGGCCGGTCGCCCGGCGGATCGCCGGGAGGAACGCCTGCGTCACGCCCACGTGCGCGACGAGGTTGACCTCGAGCTGGCGCCGCAGGTCGTCCAGCGGCAGGAACTCGAGCGGTCCGCCGACCGACATCCCCGCGTTGTTCACGAGCCCGGCCACGCCGCGGTCGCCGACGGCCTCGTCGACCTCGCGCGCGGCCGCGGCCACGCCCTCCTGGTCGGTCACGTCGACCACGAGCGGGCGGACGCCCGGCGCCTCGCTTCGCAGGCTCTCCGCGTCCTCCTCGCGGCGCACCGTTGCGAAGACGTCGAAGCCGCTCGCGTCGAGTCGCAGCGCGCACGCGCGGCCGATGCCGGTCGATGTCCCCGTGATGACCACCGCGCCGCCCGCCACGCGGCCGGAGTCTACGCTTCGCTGCATGCCGCGGGTAAACCTCACGCGGATCTACACCCGGCTCGGCGACGGCGGAGAGACCCACCTCGGCGACATGTCGCGCGTGCCGAAGACCCACCCGCGGATCGAGGCGTACGGGACCGTCGACGAGCTCAACGCCCAGCTCGGGCTGCTGATGGCGGGCGACGGCCTCCCCGGCGAGTTCCGCCCCTGGATCGAGCGGATCCAGAACGACCTCTTCGACATCGGCGCCGACCTGGCGGTCCCGCCCGGAGGCGACGGCGACCGGCTGCGCGTGTCCGAGACGCAGACCGCCTGGCTCGAGGAGCGCTGCGACGAGGTGAACGAGCGCCTCGAGCCGCTCCGCTCGTTCCTACTGCCGGGCGGCTCGGCTGCCGGCGCCCAGCTCCACGTCTGCCGCACGGTGTGCCGCCGCGCCGAGCGCCGGGCGCTCGAGGTCGACGACGTGACGCCCGAGGCGGTTCGCTACCTCAACCGGCTCTCCGACCTGCTCTTCATCCTGGCCCGCGCGACGAGCCAGGGCGAGGAGCGCCTGTGGAGGCCGGGGGAGGGGCGGTAGGGGGCGCTCCGTTCGGGCCACGACGGAGGTGGCACGGATTCCGTCAACATGGCTGACGGAATCCGTGCCACCTCCCTTCCGGGCGCCGTTATTGCGGCTGTTTGCTCTGGCGCGGGGGCGCGGCCTCGGGCTCGGCCAGGGCCGCGATCCGGGTCACGTATTTCGCCAGGTTGTCCGGCAGCCGGTCGCGGGGGAAGAACCGCGCCTCCGCGATCTCGGCGCGGTCGCGGTCGACCTCCGCGTCGCCGACCTCCGCGGTGAAGACCCACAGGCGGTCGCGGCGGCGGTCGATCCGCGTGAACAGCTCTCCCAGGGGAAGCGGCTCGCTCAGCGCGATCCCGAGCTCCTCGTCGACCTCCCGTATCGCGGCGTCGCGCGGCTCCTCGCCGCGCTTGACGCCGCCGCCCGGCAGCTCCCACTGGCGCGTGCGGCCGTACGTGTGGCGGACGAGGAGGATCTCGTCGCCGCGCGTGAGCACGCACTTCACGCCCTCCTTCATCGGGCGGCGGACGAACCACCACACGCGCAGGACCCGGTAGCCGACGCGGAACGCCAGCCGCATCAGTGGGTCGCGGACGCGCGCCATCCGTCGACTGTAGGAATGACGAGTAGGGTCAGCCCGTGATCCATCGCGACGCCGCCCCCGGGGTCCACCGCGTGGAGGAGGCCTACACCAACTGGTACCTGGTCGAGGACGGCGGTCGGGTGACGATCGTCGACGCGGGGTTCCCACGCTCCTGGGCGACGCTCCAGCAGGCGCTCCGCGCGATCGGGCGCTCGCCCGGCGACGTCGAGGCCCTCGTGCTCACCCACGCCCACTTCGACCACATCGGCTTCGCCGCGCGGGCGCGGAAGGAGCTCGGAATCCCGGTCCTCGCCCACGAGCGCGAGACCTCGCTGCTCGAGCACCCGCGCCGCTACGAGCACGAGGAGCCGATCCTGCCGTACGTCCTGCGCGAGCGCTTCTTCCGGCGGGTCCTCGCGGCGATGACGGCGAAGGGCGCGCTCCTGGGGCGCCCGGTCTCCGGCGCGACCACCTACGCGGACGGCGACGAGCTGGACGTGCCGGGGCGCCCGCGGGTGGTGTTCACCCCCGGCCACACGTTCGGGCACGCGTCGATCCACCTGCCCGATCGCGACGCGCTGATCGCCGGCGACGCGATCGTCACGCTCGACCCGTACACCGGGCGGACGGGGCCGCGCGTGGTCGCCCGCGCCGCGACCGCGGACAGCGCGATGGGGATCCGGTCGCTCGACGCGATCGAGGCGACGGCCGCGCAGACGCTCCTGGGCGGCCACGGCGAGCCGTGGACCGGCGGTGCCGCA
>DATENL010000200.1:0-9866 GCA_035275105.1 Thermoleophilaceae bacterium | reverse complement strand
CGCGGAAGGCGGCCTCGCCCTCGCGGTCGAAGAACGACTCGATCGCCTCGCCGAGCGCGGCCTCGACCTCGCGGTCGGAGTCGTGCGCCGTGACGCCCAGCGCCGCCGCGGCGGTGCGCGCCGCGCTCGACTTGCCGGCGCCCATGAAGCCCACGAACACGAGCGCCCGCCGGGCCTGCGGGGCCGCGCCAGCCGAGCCCGCCCCGTCCGCCGTCAGCGCCTCCACCCGATCCGCTCCCGGTAGGCGGAGAGGGCGGCCACGGCGTCGTCCACGTGGTCGCCGCCGAACTTCTCGCGGCACGCGTCGCCCAGCACCAGCGCGACCATCGCCTCGGCCACGACCGCCGCCGCCGGGACGGTGCAGCTGTCGGTGCGCTCGCGCAGCGCCTGCGCGGGCTCCTTCGTCGCGATGTCCACCGAGCGGAGCGGCTTGGTGAGCGTGGGCAGCGGCTTCATCGCCGCGCGCACCACCACCGGGTCGCCGGTGGTCATGCCGCCCTCGATCCCGCCCGCGCGGTTCGTCTCGCGGTGGAAGCCGCGCTCCTCGCTCCAGAAGATCTCGTCGTGCGCGCGCGACCCGGGGAGCGGCGCGAGGTCGAACCCCTCGCCGATCGACACGCCCTTCATCGCCTGGATCGACATGATCGCGCCGGCCAGCCGGCCGTCGAGCTTGGTGTCCCACGAGGAGTGCGACCCGAGCCCGGGCACGACGCCGAACGCGACGACCTCGTACACGCCGCCGAGCGACTCGTTCGCCTTTCGCGCGCTGTCGATCTCCTCGACCATCGCCTGGCTGGCGCTCGGGTCGAGGCACCGGACGGGCGACTCGTCGACGCCCTCGAAGTCGTCGGGCCCGAGCGCGCCGGGGCGCGGCGCTTCAACCGAGCCGATCGAGAGCACGTGGCTGTGCACGGTCACGCCGAACGAGCGCAGCAGGACCTTGGCCAGCGCGCCGCAGGCGACGCGCGCCGCTGTCTCGCGGGCGCTCGCGCGCTCGAGCACGTTGCGGACGTCGGTGAAGCCGAACTTCTGCACCCCCGCGAGGTCGGCGTGGCCGGGCCGCGGAAGGTGCACCTCCGCGACCTCGGCGTCGACCGGCCACGGGTTCATGCGCTCCTCCCAGTTGGCGTAGTCGCGGTTGGCGACGCGGAGCGCGACCGGGCTGCCGAGCGTCCTTCCGTGGCGTATGCCGGACAGAACCTCGGCCCTGTCCTTCTCGATCTTCATCCGGCCGCCGCGCCCGTGTCCGAGCTGCCGGCGGGCCAGGTCGCGGTCGAGGTCCTCGGGGCTCAGCTCGAGTCCCGCGGGCAGGCCCTCGAGCACCGCGAGGAGCCCCGGGCCGTGCGACTCGCCGGCGGTCGTGAAGCGAAGCGCCATCGCCGTCAACCCTACCTCCGGCCCAGGGGGTAACCTTGCGGCCTCCCAATGGTCGGGTTCGTCGTCTTCTTCGTCGCCGGGTTCGTGTTCGGCTACGCGGCTCCAGGTCTATCGGCGTTCCTGCCGGTCCTCCTGCCGCTCCTGATCGGCCTCTACACGGGGCTGACGCAGGGCTTCGACGGCCAGCTCGTGCTGTACATCATCATCGGCCTGGTGGTGACCGTCGTGGGAATCCTGCTCGGCCGGATGGTGACCGCCCGCCTCGAGGGCGGAGAGCCGCGCTCGTCGCCGTAGGCGAAGCCGTCTAGCGGACGAGCATCCGCGCCTGCGGCAGCGACAGGAGCGACTTGCGCTGCTTGCGGCTGCGCTTGGCGGTCTCGCCCGACTTGTCGGGCGTCGTGTCGCCGAGCGCCTGGTCCTCCGAGAGGCCCTTGGTGTGCAGGTCCTCGAGCTTGAGGACGAACTCCACCTGGCCGTTCTGAGCCGACAGCGTCTCCTCGTTGTGGCCCTCGTCGGTCCGCAGGTACACGAACATGCAGTTGTCCGGGCTCGGCGAGCACTGACCCTCACCCTCGGCCCGGAACGCCGGGTCCGCGATGAAGAACATCGCCGTCTTGCCGGAGCGCACGCCCATGAAGGCCACGACCGGGCTGTCGCCGTCGGGCAGGAGGTCGAGCTCCTGGAGGCCCTTGTAGCTCTTGGTGCGACCGCGCGCGCCGAACTCGACGTCCGCGGTGTAGGTGAAGTAGTGCACGCCAGGCTCCATCGGCTCGCCGTCGGGGCCCTTCGGCGCGGGACCGCTCGTGTCGCCGCTTGGCGTCGTCGAGCCGCCGAGGCCGGAGCCACCGGAACCGCCGCCGCTGCCGCCGTCGGTCGAGCCGCCGGCCTTCTCGACGGCCTTGCCGACCGAGTCGCCGAGCGGACCCTGGCCGTCGACGCCCGCGCCGCCCGTCGGGTCGCTCTCGGACGCGAACGGGTTCTTCTGCTTGAAGACGTCGAGGTGCGAGCCGCTGATCGAGCTGGCGTCGAGCGTCACGGCGGGCAGCTTGCCCTCGTTGGACGCGGTCGTCGCGGTGCTCGGCGGGGGCGCGGACGACGCCGGCTTGAAGAGCACGGCGGGTACCGCGACCGTGGCCGCAAGGAGTGCGACCGCCACCGGCCAGAGACGCTTGGCCCTGAGGTCCTGCCAGAGATCGAGAAGGAAGGTGGTCATGGCGTCGCGACTGCGGTGGGGGTCGGGGACGTGGGCGGGGTGGAGCTCGGTGAGCTGGACGAGGAGCTGGCCCCGGACGTGGAGCCCGGGCCCTGCGCGGTCGCGCCGGCCGTCGCGCCCTGGTCGGCGGGCGACAGGTAGATCGTCGCCGTCACGTTCGCCTTCAGGAGCGACGTGTCCGGACCGGTGCGAGCGAAGTCGAAGCTCTCGATCGTCATCAGGCGGCCGCGGACCACGATCTGGTCGTTGACCACGCGGACGAAGCGCTTCATCCGGTGAAGGAAGTCGGCCAGGCCGAAGTAGCTGCCGGTGGTCGTGAAGTTGACGGGGACCGCGACGAGGCCGGGCGCGCTGGTGCTGGGGCCGCCGGCCGCCGGCTCGGCGCCGGTGGCGGCCGCCTTGTCGGCGTTCGCCTGGTTCGTCTGGTTGGCCTGGTCAACGCCCTGGCCGGCGTTCTGCGCCTGCTTGGCGGGGAAGCCCTCGGCGGGAGCCGCGCCCGGCGCGGCGGGGTTGTTGCCGCCGCCGACCGGAGTGCTCGTGCTCGAGCCGGTGGCGCCCGGGGCCGCCGCGGCCGCGTCGACCGCGCCCGGCTTGAAGTCGTCGATCTCGATGCCGGTGCCGCGCGCCGCGCGATCGAGCTGCACGAGCAGGCTCGGCATGTCGAGCGAGGTCGGCACGGCCTTGCCGAGCCGCACGACCGTCGCGTAGTCCTGCGGGAAGGTCGACTTGGCGCCGTTCAGCTGGGTGACCTGCTGCTGCGCGGTGTCGCGGGCGTCCTGGGCCTGCGCGAGCTCCTGCGAGACCTTCTGGGACTCGGCGCGCTTGGGCGCGAGCACCAGGAACCAGTAGCCGCAGACGAGCAGCAGCGGGACGAGCGTGAGGATGATCTTGCGATCGCGAGCGGTGATCATGCCCCGCCTCCCAGCGAGCGCGGCACGCCCTTGCCGGCGGTGCCGACCTTGCCGTCGAAGGTCACGGTGGCCTCCCACTTGACGGCCTGCTGACCGCCGACGGTGCCGCAGTCGGAGTCGCCGCCACCCGCGCCGGCGGTGGAGCCGCTGGCGCCCGAAGACTGGACGGTGGTGGGGCGGGTGATGCCGCCGAGCGCGACGTCGGTCGCGCCGGGGAGCTCACGAAGACGGACGAGCGTCACGGCGACCGCGTTGTGGCCGGGCGCGCAGCCCGACAGAGCGACCTTGGGCATCGCGGCGGCGCCCGAGGAGTCCGAGCTGGACGAGCTGCTCGAGGACGCGGCGCCACCTCCGCCCGCGGTCGGGGTGCCGCTGGCGGACGCGGCGGCCGAGATCAGCCAAACCTTGTTGGGCATGAGCCGCGCGAGGCCGCGCGTGAGGCGCTCCCAGTCGATGCGGCCGTCGGCGAGCTGCTTGACGGACTGGACGCGCTGGTCCTTGACCGAGACGAAGCTGCCGTACGCGGCCAGCTCGCTGGCCTGGGCCTGGAGCTCGGCGGTCGAGGCCTTGGCGCGCGCGACCTGATCCTTGCGCGTGTTCACGCCGTTGACGGTGAGGACGTAGAAGACCACGAGCACGAGCAGCGCGCCGAGGACGCCGACGACGACGTAGGCGCTGCCCTGCTGCCCGCCGGTGGGCGTGCGCGGGCGGTGCTTCGCGGGGAGAAGGTTGACGGGGTTCACGACGTGCTCCCGAGAGCGAGCCCGGCGGCCACGGTGTGGCGGTACGGGTCCTCGTCGGACGGCAGCTTGCCGGCCTGGAGGCGACCGAGGGGCTCGGCGACAGTCACCGGGACCTCGATCAGCGCGCTCAGCTCGTCAGCGAGGTTCTCGCGACGCGAGCCGGGGCCGGAGAGGACGATCTCGCCGACCCAGCGCGCCTCGGGCTGCGCCATGTAGTAGTCGATCGACAGCCGGATCTCCTCGGCGAGCGCCGCGGCGACGTTGTCGTCGTCGGAGTCCCACTGCGTGGAGAGCGGACGGGTGAAGAGGCAGGAGGTGCCCACCGCGATGGCGAGGTTCGTGACGCCGCCGAGGTGGCAGTACACGCGGGCGGTCTCCGTCGAGTCCGACGGCATCGCGAGCGTGCGGACGAGCGCGAAGGCGTTGAGGTCGATGCCCTCGGGACGCAGGCCGGCGTCGCGGACGGCCTCGACGACGCGCGAGATCATCGACTCGCGGGCGGCGACGACGATCACCCGCAGGCGCGCCTGGCCCTCCGGGCTGACGGCCTCGCCGACCACCTGGTGGTCCAGGACCACCTCGTCGAGCGGCATCGCGATCGCCTCGGAGGCCTGGAAGCGCACCGCGGCGGCGCGCTCCTTCTCGTCCTCGATCTTGGGGATCTCCATCTGGCGCACCACGATCTGCTGGTTCGCGATGCCCAGGCGGACCCGCTTGGGCAGGCCCTCGGCCTTGAAGAAGTCGCGCAGCGCGTCGGTCAGCGCCGTGACGTCGGTGACCTCGCCGTCGCTGATCACGCCGGGGGCCAGCTCGGTGCTGGCGGCCCGCGAGACGCCGTCGGCGGAGATCTGCGCGGCGGCGATGTAGGCGCCGTCGAGATCCAGCCCGACGGTGCCGCGGTTCGAGTTCTTGCTCAGAGCGAGGGCCATCGTGGGTTGGGTATCGACCGTTCCGGGGCTTCCTTTAGGGGCAAATGCCTAGAGGAAGTGGTGGGTGTAGAGGTGGATGAGGTCGCTTCCGGCGAACATGGCGGCGATCGCGCCAAGAGCCAGGAACGGAGCGAAAGGAACGCCCTTCTTCCGGCCGCCGGCGCCGTGCTTCAGCATCACCGCGATCCCCACCAGGGAGCCGGCCAGGAAGGCGACGACCATGGCGGGCGCGATCGACGCGCCCAGGTACAGGCCCATGACGCCCGCGAGCTTCACGTCCCCCATGCCCATGCCGGCGGGGTGGATGAGCGCGGCCACGAGCAGGAAGGTGAAGGCGGCCGCGCCGGCGATCAGGAGCTCGGGGAGCATGTCCGTGCGGACGACGGCGCTGGCGGCGACGCCGTAGACGGCCATCGGGACCACGATCTTGTTGGGCACGATCCGGTGCTCGAGGTCGATGTCCGCGACCGCGATCAGCATCGCGGCGAACGGGAGCAGGACGACGAGGTCGTCGTTCAGGCCGTTCGACACGGCGACCGCCGCGAACAGGACGGCGGTGAGCAGCTCGACGAGCGGGTAGCGCGGCGAGATGCGCGCGGAGCAGCTGCGGCAGCGCCCGCGCAGGAAGATCCAGGAGAGCAGCGGGATGTTGTCCCACGGCTTGATCGGCGCCTCGCAACCGGGGCAGTGCGACGGCGGGTTGACGATCGACTCTCCGCGCGGGAGGCGGTAGTCGACGACGTTCAGGAACGACCCGATGATGAGGCCGAATGGCGCTGCGAAGGCGAGTTCCATCGGAGGGTCAAGGCCTTTCGGAGGGGACTTTCACCCCATCGGCGCGCGCCGAGACGGACTTGAGCCCCGGAGAGCCGCTCAGCTGCCCGGCTTGAGCTCGCGGTAGCTCGACCGGACGAGCGCCATGTTGCCGTAGTAGGTGATGTTCTGGATCGCGTTCTGGTCGTACACCACGCGCGTGTTGGAGCCGACCTCGAAGCACCCGTCGCCGTCGATCAGGACGGCCCCGTAGATGTTGCTCGCGCCGCCGGCGTCGAACGGGCCGGGGCTGCACACGGCGCCCTGCTGGTTGTACATGTAGATCGCGCCGTAGTAGGTCGGGTTCCCGATGAACCTCAGGGTGCCGCTGACGATCACGATCATCCCCGGGGATGCCGAGGAGTTCCAGACCGTGTTCCCGTTGTACGTGCAGTTGCCGCTCTCCACGAACACGAGCTTGCCGACGGGGCTCGAGGGACAGCCGGCGAAGTAGGTGCCGTTCGCGATCGCGGTCTGGCGCAGGTAGTCGAGCTCCACCGGCGTGATCTGGTGCGTGCCTCCCCAGCCGAAGGCCGTCTTCCCCGGGCCCTGGACCTGATTGGGCTTCGTGGTCGTGTAGCAGCCCGTGGTCGAGGCGCTGGCGCAGCGCAGCGCCAGCGTCGACCCGTTGAGCTGGAGGAAGGGCTTGGGACCGCCGGTGGTCACGTGGAACGATCCGGCGGTCAGCAGGTTCTTCGGGAAGATCACGCGCGCCGGCTCGGCCTGGACGCGCTCGACGAGCGTCCGCGCGCGGCCGCGCACGATCGCCTTCGCGTAGATCCAGACCTGGTTGTCGCCGTTGGCGTCCCACGACGGCTGCGAGGGCGTCACGGTGGAGTCCCAGTAGATGCTGCTCGCGCCGCCGTTGTCGCGCACCATCGTGGTCCACGTGGACGCGGCGGCGAAGTCGCGCGCGTTCCAGGTGTTCGACATCGACGCGGCGTTCGGGCACTTCGTGACGTCGGTCGAAGCCCCGCTCGCGGTCATCGCGCTCCCGTTCCATGCGCACGTCGGGTATGCGGACGACGTGGCCGCCGGCCAAGCGCGCGACAGGACGTAGGTCTGCGCGGCGATCAGGCCGTCCGCCTGGTTGAAGCCCGACTCGCGCTTGCGCTCGAGGGACGACTGGCGGGACTCGGAGTCGACGTAGCCGTAGGCCGCGAGACCGAGCGCGAGCATGAGCACTGTCGTCATGACCGCGATCACCAGGGCGGAGCCGCGCTCCGTCTGCAGGCGCGCCCTCATGGCACCGTCACCGTCTGGCTGCTGGTCGTCGAGAGCCCACCGGGATCCCTCACGGTCAGCGAGATCGTGTGGCTTCCGGAGGTCGCCGGGAAGTCGCCGGTCTGCCCGGTCACGTCGAGGGCCGTGGAGCCGTCCTTCCAGGTGTACGTGAGCGACTGGTTCTCGGGGTCGTTCGAGTCGGACGCGTTGAGGATGATGTGGCGGCTGCCAGTGACCGCCGTCGTGAACACGGACGTCGGCGGCTGGTTCTGGTTGCGGAGGAAGATGCCCGAGTTGATCTCCGCCTCGTCCGGGGCGTTCGCCGGTCCGCCGCCCGGGGTCGAGTCGAGCCAGAGCGTGATGCTGATTCGCGTGATCTGGCCGATCGAGGCCGAGTTCGCGGTGAACACCGCCCGGCTGCGGTCCTGGTTGGGGTTGCCCGCCTGGAAGCGGTTCGTGATCTTGTCGGCGATGAAGCGCTGGTTGCCCCAGGCGTTGTCGGGGCAATTCGACGTCGAGGGCACGGCCGGCGGCGTCGCGGTCGTCCAGGTCTGCTCCTGCGACCACAGCACCTCGTTGCGCTTCTTCGAGTAGTCGAGGCAGTAGCGGATGCGCGAGACGTTCTGGGCGTTCGAGGTCGAGGCCGGCTTCGTGGGCGCGACCGTCTGGAACACGAGGTCGGTGTCGGTCATCTTCACGATCCCCACGGGCGCGTCCTGCGTCGCCACCGCGTGGTTGCGCAGCTCGCGCGAGATCTGGTCGACCGCCGCGCGGATGTCCTCCTGGTTGTCGTTCTGGAGCTCGTTGATCCTCGAGGTGTTCTCGAAGGTCGAGAGCGAGGTGACCGTGGCGCCGAGCACGAGCGTCATCAGCGCCGCCGCGAGCAGCAGCTCGAGCAGCATGATCCCGGACTCCTCGCGGATCAGGCGCTTCATCGCGTCACCGAGTTCGACATGCTCGACTCCGCCGCATGCGTGTCGACGGCCGTCACGCGGTAGGTGTGCGTAGTGCCGCCGGTGTTCGGGTCGGTCCAGAGCACGTACGAGGTGCCGCTGGCGGGCACGTTGTCGATCACGTCGTAGCGGTTTGCGAGGCCCGTGCCGTCGCGGTAGATCCGGTAGTAGTCGACGCTGTCGCCCGAATCGGGGTCGGTCGTTTGGCTCCAGTAGATCGTTCCGAACGTGGTGGCCGAGGCGATCGACGGCGCCGAGGGCGAGCGATTGGAGGTCGTGTTCGCGAGCGTCGCGGACGCGGTGCCCTCGCGCAGGGCGCCGGCGGCGTCCTTGTCGACCGCCCTCACGTAGTAGTTCAGGGTCGACGTCGACGACGGCTCGGGCTCGGTGCAGTTGCTCACGGTCAGGAGCCCGCTGCACGGCCCGCTGGCGATCTTCGTGGGCGTCGCCGAGCCGATCCCGCGGTAGACGTAGTAGCCGAGGACGTCGTCCTCGGGGTTGTCGTCCCAGTTGAGCTCGACCTGCTTCGAGAAGAGCGGGTTGCGACCGCCGTACAGGTTGGTCACCTGGACCGGCGCGCAACGGTTGATGTTCAGCGTCACGGCGCGCTGCCCGGGGGAGGCGTCGGAGGAGTCGTACGCCTGGACCGACACGAAGTACGTGCCATCGACGATCGTGGTGGACGCGCAGGCGGGGTTCAGGTTCCAGCTGAACGTGTACGGGCCGGTGCCGCTGCCGCTGATCCCGGAGGTCAGGTCGGCCCGGTAGGCGCCGTCGAGGTACCAGAGCGCCCTGGCGGGCGTAAGCGAGGTGTTGAACGTGAACGTCGCGGTCGTCCCCGAGGTGATCGTCGCGGTGGGCGTGGTCATCGACGTGATCGCCGGCCCGCGGCTGTTGTTGCGCAGGACGGTCGCCTGCGTGACGCTCTCGGCCCCGCGCGGGTCGACGAAGTCGACCTTCACCGTCACGCGCTTGTAGTCGCTCGGGTTCGCGTCGGCGGTGCCGGCCGAGCCGACGTCGGAGCAGTAGTTCGAGTCGTGCGTGCCCATCCCGTCCTTGGGGTCGTCGAACGTGCAGACCGTGACCGTGACCGTGTAGGTGACGCGGCGGCGGTAGATCTGGTACCCGCTCGCCGCACTGGCGTCCGCGAGCCCGGCCTGCGACTGGAGCTGCCCGTCGATCGAGGACTGGCTGATGCTCGTGTACTGGAACGTGTGGGCGGCCTCGATCACGTCGCGCGCGACGTTCGTCCCCTCCTCGCGCACCTTGTTGATGTTCGTGCTGCGGGCAGCGCCCGTGGACAGGGTCACGGTTCCGAGCACTCCCACGAGGAGCACGAAGATGGCGACCATGACTTCCACGAGAGTGAAGCCACGCTCATCCTTGGCGAAGCTTGCGCCCACACGCGTCGGATCGTCGTCCCCCCCCGTTCGTCGGATACCACGATTCGGGGAGCCGCCTGGGGTCCCGACCCGCGGACGCGCCAGGAACGACAAGAGGCGGGCCCGAAGGCCCGCCTCTCGTTACAGCCAACGAACTTCTTGGCTTACCAGTTACCGCTGGTCGGGCAACCGCCCTTGCCGGTCGGGTCGCACTTGCGCTGCGTCCCGGTCGTGTCCTTGATGATCCGGAACTTGTGGTCACCGCCGGTGGCAGCCTTCGAGACGGCCTCCACGGTGTACGAGTTCACGGTCGCACCGGAC
>DATENL010000199.1:0-7591 GCA_035275105.1 Thermoleophilaceae bacterium | reverse complement strand
CCACCAAGCTCGCGCCCGCGGCGCTCGCCCCGCTGTTCGTCCGCGGCCGCTCGCCGTCGCGGCGCGGCGTGCTGCTCGCCGCCGTCGCCTTCGCCGTGGTCGCGGCCGCGGCGTTCCTCCCCTTCCTGCCCGACGACGGCGTGCGCGGGCTGTGGGACCGGACGCTCGGCTACCAGGCCGGGCGCAACTCGCCATTCAGCATCTGGGGCCAGTACGGCTCGCTCAACGCGCTCCACACGATCGTGCTCGTGGGCGCCTGCGCGCTCGCCGTCGCGGTCGCGTTCGTCCCCCGCGGCCGCCGCTCGACCGCCCAGGTGGCGGCGCTTGGGGCGGCGGTCCTGATCGCGCTCCAGATCGGAGCCGACCACTGGTTCTACCTCTACGTCCCGTGGTTCGCGCCGCTGGTGTTCGTGGCGCTGCTGGCCCGGCCGGTCGCCTCGCCCACGCCGCGCGGCGCTCCGCCCGTGCGTGCAGCCGAGCCCGAACCCGCGCTCGTCGGCCGATAACCGGTGCCCGGAGGGAGGTGGCACGTATTACGGCCATATATGGGACGAAAAACGTGCCACCTCCGTTTCGGCCGCCGTAGAAAGCCGCAGTTTGCGGCGGCGCTCTAACCGCCCGGAGCCTCGACCAGCAGCTGCTCTATCGCCGTAGCGCGGCCGTCGGGGCCGGCCTCGACCAGGACGGCCATCAGCCAGGGGTCCTCGTCGGCGGTCTCGAACTTGATCGGCATCATCGTCCGGAAGCGCTCCAGCGCCTGCTCGCGGCGGACGCCGATCACGCCGCCGCGGGCGCCGGTCATGCCGACGTCCGAGATGTAGGCGGTCCCCCCGGGCAGGACGCGCCCGTCGGCTGTCGGCACGTGGGTGTGCGTGCCGACACAGGCGGTCACGCGGCCGTCCAGGTGCCAGCCCATGGCGACCTTCTCGCTCGTCGCCTCGGCGTGGAAGTCCACGAGCACGTGCTCGGCCTTGCCGCGCAGCTCGGCGAGGATCGCGTCGGCCTCCGAGAACGGCGAGCGCGCCGCCTCTATGAACACCTGGCCGCTCAGGTTCACGACGGCCAGGCTCATCCCGTCGCGCTCGACCACCGTGTGCCCGCGTCCCGGGTTCCCCTTCGGGTAGTTCGCGGGGCGCACGATCCGCGGCTCGGTGTCGAGCAGCTCGTAGACGTCGCGGTGGCGGTAGGCGTGGTTGCCGAGGGTGATCGCGTCGACGGCGAGGTCGTCGAGCATCTCGCGGACGATCTTCGCGTTGATCCCGATGCCGCCGGCCGCGTTCTCGCCGTTCACCACGACCCAGTCGGGGCGGTGCCGCTCGCGCAGCTCGGGCAGGAGGTCGGCGAGCGCCCGCCGGCCGGGGCTGCCCACCACGTCACCGACGAACAGGAGCTTCACGGCGCGGGATTGTTCCACCCCACTACCTTTGCCCGCCATGGCCCTGCTGGAGGCGCGCGCCCTCGTGAAGCGCTACGGCGACCGCGTCGCGGTGAGCGGCGTGTCGCTCGAGGCCGCGCCCGGCGAGCTCGTCGGGATCATCGGCCCGAACGGCGCCGGCAAGACGACGCTCCTCTCGATGCTGGCCGGCATCCAGCGGCCCGACTCGGGTGAGCTGGCCACCGAGCCCGATCGGATCGGCTGGGTTCCCCAGCAGCCGTCCCTCTACGGCAAGCTCAGCGTGGCCGAGAACCTGAACCTGTTCGCGCGCCTCGAGCGCTGCGACGACGTACCCGCCGCGGTGGACGAGATGCTCGAGCAGACCGACCTGCGCGACCGCGCCGACAGCCTCGCCGCGACGCTCTCGGGCGGCAACCGCCAGCGCCTCAACATCGCCATCGGGCTGCTCTCGGACCCCCAGGTGCTGCTGCTCGACGAGCCGAGCGCCGCGCTCGACCCGCGCCAGCGCGCGCGGCTGTGGGAGTTCATCACCGGCCACGCCGCCCGCGGCACGGCGGTCGTCTACTCGAGCCACAACGTGCAGGAGGTCGACCGCTACGCCCACCGGCTGCTCGTGC
Organism: Thermoleophilaceae bacterium; assembly: GCA_035275105.1. Lineage (GTDB taxonomy): Bacteria > Actinomycetota > Thermoleophilia > Solirubrobacterales > Thermoleophilaceae > AC-37. The sequence goes on along the minus strand of DATENL010000199.1, from coordinate 5,578 downwards.
TCGCCGACGGCGAGCTCCTCTTCACCGGCACGCCCCGCGAGCTGGAGGCCGCGGTGGGCCAGGACAGCGCGCGCGACTTCGAGGCGGCGTTCGTGGAGTTCCTCCACCAGCGGGGCCACTGATGCGCTGGCTCCTCCAGAAGGACCTCCGGATCCTCGCGCGCTCGAAGCTGCTCGTGGCGATGCTGATCGTCTATCCGATCGTGATCGCCGCGCTGGTCGGCTTCGCCGTCACGAGCGGCCCCAGCAAGCCGCGCGTCGCGGTCCTGAACCAGGTGCCGCAGACGGCGAACCAGGTCGACCTGGGCGGCGAGTCGGTGAACGTCGCGAAGGAGGCCAAGCCGCTGTTCGACGCGATCGACCCGATCTACGTCCACAGCCGCAAGGAGGCGATCGACAGGGTCAGGTCGGGCGACGTGCTGGGCGCGCTGATCCTGCCGCCCGACATCACGCAGCGGCTCGCCGCCGCCACGACTGGCACCGGCAAGCCCGCCCGCGTGGAGGTCTTCTACAACGCCGAGGACCCGGCCAAGCAGCGCTTCGTGGAGAACACGATCAAGGCGCGCGTGCAGGAGGCGAACGCGGCGCTCGCCAAGAAGTTCACGGAGGTCGCGGCCGGCTACATCCAGCTGCTCTCGACGGGCGGCTCGTTCAACCTGTTCGGGCAGCAGCTCAACGTGCTCGGGCTCGAGCGCGCCGAGCAGATACTCGCTGACGTCGGGAAGCGGGTGCCGAAGCAATCGCCCGAGAGCGCCGAGCTCCAGGAGGTCGGTCGCTTCGCCCACCTGGCCCGCGAGAACCTCGGCCTCGCCGGCCAGGTGCTCGACGCGGTCGGTACGCCGATCAAGGTCGACGCGACGATCGTGCAGGGCGGCAAGACGCCGCTCGGCTCGTTCGCGGCCGCGATCGCGGTGACGGTGACGCTGATGTTCGTGACCCTGCTGCTCGCCGCCGGCGCGCTCGCGCTCGAGCGCGAGGAGAACGCCTTCCCGCGCCTCGTGCGCGGCCTCGTCTCGCGCACTGCGCTCCTGCTCGAGAAGGTCGCGCTTGCCGCGATCTGCTCGCTGGTGGTGGCGCTGCTCCTGTTGGGCGGCCTGTCGCTGTTCGTGGACCTGCCGTGGGACCGCTTCGCCCTCTGGATCGCCGCCCTCGCCCTCGGCGCGCTCGCGTTCGGCGCGCTGGGCGTGGCGATGGGCGCGCTCGCGCGCGAGGTCCGGGCCGCGTCGCTGCTCGCGTTCATGGCGTCGCTGCCGATCGCCGTGCTCGGGCTGGTCCCGTCGGGCGCGGTGGCGGGCGGGGTCTACGACGCGATCCGGATCGTGTCCGCCGCGTTCCCGTTCAAGCCCGCGCTGGACGCGCTCCAGTCAGCGCTCAGCGAGGCGGGTGACATCGGCCTGCCGCTGCTCCACCTCGCGCTGCTCACCGCCGCCTACACGCTCCTCGCGCGCGTCGCGCTGCGCCGCTTCGCCTGACGGCTTGCGGCAGATCATGCTGAGGTTGCCGTCGGGCCCGATCCGGACGGTCCACCACAGGAACGCGCGCCGCCCCGCGCGGCTCCTGCGAAGGAGCTGCTGAGCGAACACCTTGGCCGAGCCGAGCACGGACGCGTCGCGCGTCAGCCAGAGCGGCTCGCCGCTGAAGAACGGCAGCGCGGGCGGGATCGGCTCGACCTCGAAGCCGGCGCGGCGCGCCGCGCTCAGGTACTCGTGGGCGTAGTAGACGTGCTCGTTGCCCTCGAACTGGGCCACCTCGGCGGCGTGGTCGCGCTTGCGGTTCGTGGGGTAGCGCAGCGGCTCGTTGAGCACCAGCAGCGTCCCCCCGGGCCGGAGGACGCGGTGAAGCTCGCGGAACGTGCGCGGGAGGTCCTCGGGCGAGTTGTGGTGGAGCACCTCGCAGCAGAAGACCCAGTCGAACGCCGCCGACGCGAGCGCCGGGTCGAACATCGTCGACAGCACCCGCTCGAAGTAGGTGCCGTCGGCCTCGAACCACCAGTCGGCGGTGTGAAGGCCCTGCATCTCATGGGTCGCGATGTCGAGGGCGACCACGTCGAGCCCGCGCCGCGCGAACTCGTTGCTCGCCCAGCAGGTGTTGGAGCCGACGTCGAGCAGCGCCTCGCCCGGCGCGGGCGACACGCGCTCGAGCAGCATCCGAAGCGCCCGCCCCTGGCCGCGCCAGTAGTCCTGGTCCTCCGCGTCGGGCAGCCCCAGCACGCGCTCGCGGTCCCAGCCGTCGGCCCGCATGACGTCCGCCATCCGCTCGAGCCCGGCCGCCTCCCGCACCACGCGCTCCGGCGGGTCGTGGAGCAGGTGCGCGACGCCGCGCTCCACCGGCGCCCTGTGGCCGCAGCCGCCGCAGCGCAGGGACCCGGCCCGGACCTCGCGCTCGTCGCGCTCCTCGACCGCCAGCTCGAGGTTGCGCTCGGCGCGGCAGCGCGGGCAGCGCAGGCTGTGGATCAGCTTCTCCCGCATGGCCCCGCCCGAGTCTACGGCCGAACTCCCGTCGGCCCGTAGACTCACGAACATGGCGTTTCCCGCCACGCGAATGCGCAGGCTCCGCCGTTCGGGGCTGCTGCGCGGCATGGTGCGCGAGACCGAGCTGACCCCCGCTCACCTCGTGCAGCCGCTGTTCGTCGAGCTCGGCACCGACCAGCGGACGCCGATCGAGGCGATGCCGGGCGTGGACCGGCTGTCGATCTCGCACGCCGTCGAGGAGGCGGCCGCGGCGCACGACCTCGGCGTCCCCGCGGTCCTGCTGTTCGGGATCCCGTCGCACAAGGACGAGCAGGCGTCGGGCGCGTACGACGAGGAGGGCGTGGTCCAGCTCGCCACGCGCGCGATCAAGGAGCAGCTGCCCGAGCTCGTCGTGATCACCGACGTCTGCCTGTGCGAGTACACGTCGCACGGCCACTGCGGCGTCGTGCGCGCGGACGGGCAGGTGGACAACGACGTGACGCTCGAGCTTTTGGCGAAGACCGCCATCTCCCAGGCCGCCGCCGGCGCCGACGCCGTGGCGCCGAGCGACATGATGGACGGGCGGGTCGGTGCGCTGCGCTCGCAGCTCGACGCCGAGGGCCACTCGGAGACGCCGATCGTGGCCTACTCGGCCAAGTTCGCGTCGGCCTTCTACGGCCCGTTCCGCGAGGCCGCCGACTCCACGCCGGCGTTCGGCGACCGGCGCTCGTACCAGATGGATCCGGCCAACGCCGACGAGGCCGTGCGCGAGGCGCTGCTCGACGTGGAGGAGGGCGCCGACGTGGTGATGGTCAAGCCGGCGCTGCCCTACCTCGACGTGGTGCGCCGCGTGAAGGAGGCCACCAGGCTCCCGGTCGCCGCCTACAACGTCTCCGGCGAGTACGCGATGGTCAAGGCGGCCGCCGCGGCGGGATACGTCGACGAGCGCGCCGCCGTCCTGGAGGCGCTCACCGGCATCCGCCGCGCGGGAGCGGACATCGTCATCACCTACCACGCGCGGGACGCGGCCGAGTGGCTGAGCTGACCCGCGCGCGGCCCAAGGTCCGCAGCCGCAGCGGCGGCGCGGCCGTCCCGCTCGACGACCTCGACCGCAGGCTGCTGAACCTGCTCCAGGGCAGCTTCCCGCTGCAGCCGCGGCCATTCGCCCGAGTCGCCGAGGCGGCCGAGATCGGCGAGGAGGAGGTGCTGGCGCGCACCCAGCGCCTGATCGACGAGCGGATCATCCGCCAGGTCACGCCGATCTTCGACACCCGCGCGCTCGGCTACACGTCGATGCTGGTGGCGGCGAAGGTCGACCCCGAGAACCCGCACCGCGCCGCGCGCGTGATCAACGCACACCCGGGCGTCTCGCACAACTACCTGCGCAACCACGACTTCAACCTCTGGTTCACGATCGCGGTCGAGCCCGACTCGCGCCTCGGCCTGCGGGGCACGCTGGACGCACTCGCCGAGGAGGCGGGCGCGTCGTCGGTCCGCGAGCTGCCGACGCTCAAGCTCTTCAAGATCCGGATGGACCTCGAGATGGAGGGCGACACGAGCGCGCTCACCCGCGCCGCGGCCGAGGAGCCCGCCGAGACCGAGCCGCAGCCCTACGACGAGTTCGACGTCGCCGTGATTCGCGCCCTCCAGGGCGACATGCCCGTGATCCCCGAGCCGTTCGCGCCCGCGGCCGCCGAGCTGGGCGTCGCGCAGGAGCGGCTGCTCGAGCACCTCGAGGGGATGCGGGAGCGCCGCCTCCTGCGGCGCGTGGCCGCGATCCTCTTCCACCGCCGCGCGGGGTTCTCGGCCAACGGCATGGGCGTCTGGAAGGTGCCCGAGGAGCGGATCATGGAGCTGGCGCCGCGAATGGCGGCGGTCCGCGGGATCTCGCACTGCTACCAGCGGCCGACCTACGAGGACTGGCCCTACTCGGTCTTCACGATGGCCCACGGCCGCTCGAAGGAGGAATGCGACGCGGTCCTGCAGTCGATTGCCGACGAGCACGACCTCCACGGCGACGACCGCGCCGTCCTCTACAGCTCGACCGAGTTCAAGAAGATCCGCCTCCACTACTTCACGCCCGACTACGAGGCCTGGGAGCGGGAGCACGCGCCGGAGGCCTTCGCGGGAGCAGGGAGCGAGGAGCAAGGGGCCGGTTGAGGGACGAGCAGTCCGCTCAGCTCTACAGGGAGGCGCTCCGGCTGATGCCCGGCGGGGTCAACTCCCCGGTCCGGGCGATGGGGTCGATCGGGCGCGACCCGATCTTCCTCGCCAGGGGCGAAGGCAGCCGCGTCTGGGACGTCGACGGCAACGAGTACGTCGACTGGGTCGGCTCCTGGGGGCCGCTGATCCTCGGCCATGCCGATCCCGTCGTCGTCGCCGCGGTCACCGCCGCGGCTGAGCGCGGGACCTCCTACGGCGCCGCCACCCCCGGCGAGGTCGACCTCGCCGCCGAGATCGCCGACCGGATCGGGTCGGTCGAGATGGTCCGCCTCGTCAACTCCGGGACCGAGGCGACGATGAGCGCGATCCGGCTCGCCCGCGCCGCGACCGGCCGCGAGCGGGTGATCAAGTTCGCGGGCGCCTACCACGGCCACGTCGACGGCCTCCTCGCCGAGGCGGGATCCGGCCTCGCGACGCAGGGCATCCCGGCCAGCCCCGGGGTCCCGCGCGCCCAGGCCGAGGCGACCGCGGTCGTCCCCTGGAACGACCTGCTCGCGGTCGAGCAGGCGGTCGACATGTACGAGCCGGCGGCGATCATCTGCGAGCCGGTCGCCGCGAACATGGGCGTGATCCCACCCCGGGACGGCTTCCTCGAGCACCTCCGGGCGCTCGCCGACCGCTCCGGCGCCCTGCTGATCTGCGACGAGGTGATCAGCGGCTTCCGCGTCGCCCGCGGCGGCGCCCAGGAGCTGCTCGACGTCGCCGCCGACCTGACCGTGATGGGCAAGGTGATCGGCGGCGGGCTGCCGGCCGCCGCCTACGGCGGGCCGCGCGAGCTACTCGAGCGCGTAGCTCCTGCCGGCGACGTCTACCAGGCCGGCACCCTCTCCGGCAACCCGCTGGCGGTCGCCGCCGGCCGCGCCGCCCTCGCCGCGCTCGACGCCGACGCCTACGCTCGCCTCGGCG
>DATENL010000198.1:0-3464 GCA_035275105.1 Thermoleophilaceae bacterium | reverse complement strand
CGCGCGCTGCCGCATGGCGCGACGCGGGGCCGCCGCATCCGCTCCAGCGCGCACTGCTCGCCATCGAGCTCGCGGCGCCCGTCATCGTGGCCGCCGAGCAGGCGCGGCTCGGCGCCGTGGCGAGCCAGGGCTAGAGGTAGTCGCGCGGATCGACGGGGCGGCCGTCGATCCGGACCTCGAAGTGCAGGTGGCTGCCGAACGAGTGACCGGTGTTCCCCACGTAGCCGATCACGTCGCCCTGGCGGACCGACGCGCCCCTCGAGGTGCCGAAGCGCGACTGGTGCCCGTAGCACGTGGAGACCGGCCCGGCGTGCTTGAGGCAGGTGTAGTTGCCGTAACCGCCGGTCGGAGCCATGAGGATCACCCGCCCGGTGGCCGCAGCGTGGATCGGCGTGCCGGTCGCGGCCGCGATGTCGAGGCCCGCATGGAGCCGTCCCCAGCGCTGCCCGAAGGGCGAGGTCACCGGCCCGCGCACCGGCCAGATGAGGTCGCCGCCGCCGCGCCGGACGGGTCCCGCCCTCAGGCTCGCCTCCATCTGCCGCAGCGCCTTCCGGACCTCGGCGTCGGTCGGCGCGCCCGGGCTGACGCCGTCGTCGGCCGTCGCGCCGTTGGTGCCGGCGCCCCGGAGCTGGCGCTCGACGGCGGCGGAGTCCTCCTCGGCGATCGTCTCCTGCGGCCGGGCGGATGCCGTACGGAAGCCCGCCGAGCCCGCCAGGTCAACCACCTGGGACCCGCGGCCGGCGGCCTCCGGACGATCGGCACGGCCGCCGCATCCGGTCACCATCAGCGCAACGGCCACTACGGCCAGGGCAGCGCACGGCGCTGAACGCACGCGACTGAGCGTACCTGCCACCCGCTATCCATTGGGTCGATGGACGTCGCGTGGTGGGCATGGGCCGGACTCGGCGCGCTGATCGTGGTGCTGCTGGCGATCGACCTGGTCGGGTTCGCGCTCAGGGAGGGAGAGATCCCGCTGCGGCATGCGGCGATCGCGAGCATCGGCTGGACCGTGCTCGGCCTGGTCTTCGGGATGGTGATCTGGGCCTGGCAGGGGCCTCGGTTCGGCGGCGAGTACCTCACGGGCTTCGTGCTCGAGAAGAGCCTGTCCGTGGACAACCTGTTCGTCTTCGCCCTGATCTTCCGCTACTTCGCCATACCGCCCTTGGACCAGCGGAAGGTGATGTTCTGGGGGATCGTCGGTGCGATCGTCATGCGCGGCGTGTTCATCGTGCTGGGCGCCGCGCTGCTCTCCGCGTTCAGCTGGATGATCTACGTCTTCGGGGGATTCCTGATCCTCACCGGCATCCGGATGGGGATGCAGGGCGACGCCGAGCCCGACCCGGAGAACAACCGCCTCCTGAAGACGATGTCGCGCGTGATCCCGCTCACCAACGAGCGCGAGGGGCGCGCGCTGGTCATCCGGCGCGAGGGGCGCCGCGTGGCCACGCCGCTGTTCGGCGCGCTGGTCATGGTCGCGGTCTTCGACGCGGTGTTCGCGCTCGACTCGATCCCGGCGATCTTCGGAGTGACGCGCGAGGTGTTCCTGGTCGCGTCGGCCAACGCGTTCTCGCTGCTCGGACTGTCGGCTCTCTACTTCACGCTCGTCCGGATGATGGAGCGCTTCCGGCACCTGACCGCCGGCGTCGCGGTCGTCCTCGTGATCGTCGGGATCAAGATGGTGACCGGCGAGCTGATCCACACGCCCGAGGCCGCCTGGCTCGTGGCCATCCTGATCGTGCTCGGCACCTCGGTGGTGCTGTCCATGCGGAGCGAGCGCGCGCCGACCGGCTAGTGCAACAAGTGGCCTGGCCCCTGTTGCGTGGCCCCTGTTGCGCGCAACAGGGGCCAGGCCACTTGTTGCACGGTGGCTGCCGCGCCAGCACTACCGACGTCGCGACCTGGCGTTCCGGTATGCGCCAGTACTCGGCCAGCAACGCCCTCGCCTCCTCCTCCGGCAGCAGCTCGAAGCCGTGCCGGAGGTAGAACGCGATCGCCCAGTCGGCCGCGCTCCAGGTGCCGACCAGGAGCCGCCCGTCGATCGAGCGCGCGATCGACTCGAGCAGCTCGCCGCCGACGCCCCGCCGCTGCCACGCCGGCGCCACGTACGCGTGCCGGATCAGGTGGACGTCGCGGACGGGCTGGACGCCCATGACGCCGACGAGCTCGCCGCCGTCCTCGTAGCCCCAGAACTCCACGCCCGCGGCGATCTCGTCGTCGAGCTCGCGCGAGGGCATGTACGGCTCGTGCCAGCGGTCGTGAGGTATGACCCCGCGATACGCGGCCGCGGCGGCGTTGACGACGTCCAGGATGGCCGCGCGGTCGTCGGGACGGCAGGGACGTATCTCGCCCACGCCCGTCAATCTAAGGACTGACATGGCGGGCTACCTCACGCGCGTGGTCTTGATCGCCGGGGCCTACTTCGGAGCGGGCAAGCTCGGCCTCACCCTGGCCTACGCGCAGGGCAACGTCACGGCCGTCTGGCCGCCGACGGGCATCGCCCTCGCCGCGCTCGTCGTCTGGGGCTACCGCTTCTGGCCCGGCGTGGCACTGGGCGCCCTGCTGGCCAACGCGACGACGGACGTGCCCGCGCTCACGACGATCGGCATCGCCACCGGCAACACGCTCGAGGCGCTGTGTGGCGCGTACCTCCTGAAGCGCGTCGACTTCCGCCCCTCGCTGGGGCGCGTCAGGGACGTCGCCGCGCTCGTGCTTGGCGCCGCCGTCCTGAGCACAGCGGTGGCCGCCACGATCGGCAACCTGAGCCTGCTGCTCGGAGGCGAGATCGAGGCCGACCGCTTCGGGTTCTTCTGGCGGCTCTGGTGGCTCGGCGACATGGGAGGCGACCTCCTCGTCGCGCCGGTCCTGATGCTCGCGGCGACCAGCACGCTGTGGCGGGGCCTGACGCGCTGGCGGATCGCCGAGGCGGTCGCGCTGGCGGCACTCGTCGTCGTCGTCAGCGTGCTGTCGCTCTCGCCCGAGGAGCCGCTGGGCTTCCTGGTGTTCCCCGCGCTCGTCGTGGCGACGCTTCGGTTCCGTCAGATCGGCGCGGCTACCGCGTCCCTGCTCGTCGCGGCCGTCGCGATCGTGATCACCGAACAGGGCAACGGCCCGTTCACCGGCGGCTCGATGGACGACGCGCTGCTCGAGTCGCAGCTCTTCTGCGGCGTGGGTGCGCTCACCGCCCTTCTTCTCGCGGCCGTGCTGGCGGAGCGCAAGCGTGCGGCCGACACCCAGCGCTTCATGGCCGACACGAGCAGGCTGCTCGTGCGATCGCTCAATCCCGATCGGACGCTCCACGACGTGGCCCGCAGCGCGGTCCCCGACCTGGCCGGCGGCTGCGTCGTCCTCGGGTTCGACGAGTCGGGGGCGCTCGAGCCCCTCGCGACGGCGTTCGCCGACGAGCCGGGCGCGGTCGGCCCGGACGCGGAGGCCGCGATCGCGGACGCGCTGCGCGCGGGCCGTCC
>DATENL010000197.1:0-6775 GCA_035275105.1 Thermoleophilaceae bacterium | reverse complement strand
TGTCGCCCGGATATCCCGGGACCAGCGACGACTGGAAGCTGCTGCCGCCCGACTCGGAGCGGTAGTAGCCGAGCCAGATCGGCCCGACCGGCTGCGGCACGCCGTCGACGGTCGAGTTGTAGACGCCGCAGTAGTCGTTCGACGAGCCGACCATCACCTGCGTGTTGCGGGGGTCGATCGCGACGGCGGGCTCGTTCTGACGCCCGCGCGCGCGCGTGCACTCGGCGAGCGTCGCGTCGCTGTAGGGCAGTCCCGTGACCGCGGTGTAGTTCGACACGTAGCCGCCGCCGGGGTCAGCCGGGTCGTCTCGCGAGAGCCGCACGTCGGCCCCGGGTATCGCGGCGATCGCGGCGGCACTGAGCGCGAGTACGACTCCTACGGCAACGATCGCGAGCTTGAACACCCGGGACATGAGCACCCTCCTCCGTTGAGGCCTTTGCTCCGAGCAACGCGCCGGGGTCTGGCGGGTTGGTGGCTTGGATGTCTCCTACGCGCGTAGTACTTGGCGATCAGGCGACGGCAGCGTGGGAGCGCTGCGCCGCGGCGATCAGCTCGCGCACGGCGGCCTCGTCGCCGGCGCGCAGAAGCTCGATCGGGTCGGGGTCGCCGTTCACGATCCCCTCGAAGAAGACCTTGCGGTCCTGGTAGGTCGGCAGCGTCGCCTTCGCCCAGCCGCGGGCCTCGTTGAGCAGCACCGCCAGACGCGCGTAGGGCTCGCCGTACGACTCGGCGATCTCGCGCTTCATCCGCTTGGCGAGGGCCGGGCTCGCGCCGGCCGTGGAGATCGCTATCGCGAGCGGACCGGTGCGGACGATGGCGGGAAGGATGAAGTTGCAGAGCGGCGGGACGTCGACGACGTTCACGAGCATCGCGCGCCGCTCGGCCTCGTCGTAGACGGCGATGTTCACGTCGGTGTCGTTCGTGGCGGCGATCGCCATCAAGCGGCCGTCGAGGTCGCCCTGCCGGTAGGCGCGCCGCTCCCAGCGGATCGAGCCCTCGTCTGCGAGCGAGCGGATCCCGTCGCAGGCGTCCGGGGCGATGACGGTCACGTCGCCGTCGCAGGCGAGCAGGCCCTCGACCTTCTCGAGCCCGACGTCGCCGCCGCCCACGACCAGGCACGATCGCCCCGACAGCCGCAGGCAGGCGATGTAGAGCGGGGTGTCCAGCATGTCGCGCACGCAGGTCTGGTCGCAGATCCCGCGACGGTGCTGGCAGACGCATTCCTTGCCCGCGTAGGCCTGTGCTGGCATGGTCCGAACCAGTCTACGGGCCGTACATTCGGTGGGATGGCGCACGCCGGCTACTTCACCGACGACTCGATGCTCCGGCGCGTGCACCGCGAGCGCGCCATCGCGCTGTCCGGTCCGCGGGCCCTGCTCATGCAGGCGGCCCACCCGCTCGCCGTCTCCGGCCTCCTCGCGCACTCGAGCGCAATGGACGAGCCGTACGACCGGCTGGCGCGGACCGCCGAGGTGATGAGCACGATCGGATTCGGCCGGCGCGAGGACGCCGACCGGATCACGCGCGGCGTCCGCGCCATGCACCGTCGCGTTCGGGGCCGCACGCGCGAGGCGGTCGGCCCGTTCCCCGCCGGGACGCCCTACCGGGCCGACGACCCCGAGCTGCTGATGTGGGTGCTCTACACCCTCGTCGACAGCGGGATCGTCGTGCACGACCTGTACGTGCGCCGGCTGTCCTACGAGGAGCGAGAGGCCTACTGGGCCGACTACCGCGTGGTCGGGCGCCTGTTCGGGCTCCGCGCGCGCGACATGCCCGCCACGGCGGACGACCTGCGCGCGTACGGCGACGAGATGCTCGCGAGCGGCCGCCTGGTCGTCAGCGACTGGGCGCGGACTCGCGCGAAGCAGATCGTCCTCGACCCGCCGGTGCCGCTGGTGGCCCAGCCGCTGGTGGAGCTGGTCAACTTCGTCACGATCTCCCTGCTGCCGCCCGAGGTCCGGCGCCAGTACGGCTTCTCGTCGCTACCTCCCGCGCCGCTGCGGCGCGCCCTCGTGGCGGGCGGAGCGGAGTACGTGAAGCGAGTGCTGATCCCGGTGCTGCCGGACCGCCTGCGCTACGTGCCGGCCGCGCGGCTGGCGGCCTGAGCTAGCGGCGGATCGCGCCGCGCAGCGACTTGCGCCCGAGGTGGAGCAGGGGGCCGACGTTCTTCACGAGCGCGTCGCGCTTGTCGTCGTCCCGCCCGTAGAGCAGCTGCGCCGCGGCGTGCAGCCCACGGCCCATCGACTCGTCGTACGGGTGCCACCAGAAGTTGCGCAGCCGCGAGGGCTCCCAGGCCACCTGCTTCACGTTCACGCACTCGTAGAAGCCGAACTTCGAGTGCGCGCGCCCGATGCCGGAGTCCTTCACGCCGCCCCACGCGCACGCGCACACCCCGTGCGAGTACATGTGGTCGTTGATCCACACCATGCCGGTCTCGATCCGGCGCGCGATCCGCTGCCCCTTCTCGCGGTCGAGCGTCCAGACCGAGGTGCCCAGCCCGAACTCGGAGTCGTTGGCGAGCGCGATCGCCTCGTCCTCGGAATCGACGGTCACGATCGGGATGACCGGGCCGAAGATCTCCTCGCGCATGATCCGCATGTCGGGCCGGACGTCGGTGAGGATCGTCGGGCCGTAGAACGTGCCGCTGTCGTAGCCCGGCACGTCGACCGGGCCGCCGCAGTGCATCGTCGCGCCGTTCGCGACGGCGTCGTCGACCAGCTCGCGCACGATCTCGTACTGCTCCTCGGAGACCATCGGGCCGATCTCGGTGTCCCACTCCATCGGGTCGCCGACCTTGAGCGCCCGCGCGCCCTCGACGACGCCGGCCACGAAGCGGTCCGCCACCTCGCGCATGACGTACACGCGCTCGATGCCCGAGCAGGTCTGGCCGGCGTTGGCGAAGCCGCCCCAGAGGCAGCCCGCGATCGCGTTCGGCAGGTTCGCGTCCTCGAGCACCAGCTGCGAGTCCTTGCCGCCGAGCTCGAGCACCGAGCCCTTGAGCCGCTCCGCGCACGCCACGCCCACGCGCCGGCCGATCTCGACCGAGCCGGTGAAGAAGATCTTCGACGCGGTCGACTCGACGAGCGCGTTCCCGACCTTCCCGCCGCCGTGCACGGTCCGCACGATCCCCTCGGGCAGCCCCGCGCGCTGGAACACCTGCATGATCCGGTCGCCGATCAGCGGCGTGAGCGACGCCGGCTTGAGCACCACGCCGTTGCCGCACATGAGCGCGATCGCGACCTCGCCGAACGGGATCGACCACGGGTAGTTCCACGGCGCGATGACGCCGACCACGCCGAGCGGCTCGTACGAGAAGAAGTGGCGCTTCTGCTTCGCGAAGATCGGTACGTCGCGGATCCGCTCGTCGGCGAGGATCTCCGGGCCGTGGTCGGCTATCCAGTGGAGCGTGTCGATCGTCGGGATCAGCTCCATCACGTACGACTCGTTGCGCGGCTTGCCCTGCTCGCGCGAGAGCAGCGCGGTGATCTCGTCGAGCGAGTCGATGATCACCTGCGCGGCGCGGCGCATGTAGCGCGCGCGGTCGGACAGCGGCAGCTGCGCCCAGAAGGGCTGCACGGCGGCGACCTCGTCGACGACCGACTGCACCTGCTCCGGCGTGAGCGTCGGTACCGACCCGATCAGCTCGCCCGTCGTGGGGTTGAACGACTCGAGCGCCGCCGTGGTCGGACCGGCTCCGTTGGTCTGCTGCGGCGTCGTAGTCGTGGGTTCCACGTCCCCTCCTCGTCGGTGTCTCAGGACATTGTGGCGGACGTTCACCGTCCGCGGGCGCGGCGGATGCGCTCGAGGCGCTCGCGCAGGTCGCGCTCGGCGCCGTGCTCGGACAGCTCGAGGAACGACACGCCCTCGGCCTCGGGCGGCATCAGCTCCTGCGACGACACCCCCTCGGGGTGGGAGTGCGGGTAGTCGTAGTCCCTGCCGCGGCCGAGCTTCTTCGCCCCGGGATACGCCGCGCTCCGGAGCGCGTCGGGCGGGTTGACCGGGCCGTTCTCGCGCACCCAGCGGCGCGCCTCGGCGAGCGCGCGGTAGGACGCGTTCGACTTCGGGGCCAGCGCGAGGTAGACGGCGCACTGCGCGAGGTTGTGGGCGCACTCCGGCATGCCCACGTGCTCGACCGCGTGCGCGGTGGAGACGGCGACGGTGAGCGCGTCGGGGTCCGCGTTGCCGACGTCCTCGCTCGCCAGCACCACCATCCGCCGCGCGATGAAGCGCGGGTCCTCGCCGCCCTCGATCATCGCCGCGAGGTAGAGCAGCGAGGCGTCCGGGTCCGAGCCGCGGGTGGCCTTGATCCAGGCGGAGATCAGGTCGTAGTGGCGGTCGCCGCCCTTGTCGTACAGGACCGCCTTGCGCTGCATCGCCTGCTCGGCGACGGCCAGCGTCACGTGGTCGTCCTCGGCCGTCTCGACGGCGAGCTCCAGCCCGACGAGCGCCGACCGCGCGTCGCCGGCCGAGCGCGCGGCGAGGAACGCGAGCGCCTCGTCGTCGACCTGGGGCGGGTCGGGGATCCCGCGCGGGTCGCCCAGCGCGCGGCGCAGCAGCGCGGTCACGTCCTCGTCGGGGAGGAGGTGCAGCTCGTAGATCCGCGTCCGCGAGAGGAGGGCGGAGTTGACCTCGAAGTACGGGTTCTCGGTCGTCGCCCCGATCAGCGTGACGAGCCCCTCCTCGACCGCCGGCAGGAGCGCGTCCTGCTGCGCCTTGTTGAACCGATGGATCTCGTCGAGGAAGAAGATCGTGGGCTCGCCGCTGGCGGCCAGGCGGTGGTCGGCGCGCTCCAGCACCTCGCGCACCTCCGCGCGCCCGGCGTTCACCGCCGAGATCTCCTCGAAGGCCGCGCTCGCGTTCTCGGCCATCAGCCGTGCGATCGTCGTCTTCCCGGTGCCCGGCGGTCCGTACAGGATCATCGAGTGCGGCTGGCCCTCCTCGAGCGCGCGCCGCAGCGGCGAGTCGGGCCCGAGCAGGTGCTCCTGGCCCACGAGCTCGTCGACCGTCGCGGGCCGCATCCGCACCGCGAGCGGCTTCTGCTCCTCGGGCACGCGAGTCTGCCCACGCCGGCGGGCGGTCTCGCCGGGGTCGAAGAGCTGCTCCTCCACAGGAGAAGTCTCGCAGCGCGTGTCTCCAGAGGCGGTCTCTTAGACTTGGCGCAAGTGCCTGAGCCAGCCGAACTCGAGCGGCGCACGACCGAGCTGCTGCAGCGCCTGATCCGCTTCGACACGGTCAATCCGCCGGGGCGCGAGCAGGAGGCGCAGGAGTACCTGAGCGGGCTGCTCGAAGCCGCCGGGTTCGAGTGCGAGCTGCTGGCCGACGTCCCCGGGCGTCCGAACCTCGTCGCGCGCATGCGCGGCCGCTCGGACGGGCCCGGCCTCTGCTACCTGAGCCACGTCGACACGGTGCTCGCCGATGCCGGCGACTGGAGCGTCGACCCGTGGTCGGGCGAGCTGCGCGCCGGCTCGGTGTGGGGCCGCGGGGCGATCGACATGAAGAGCCAGGTGGCGGCGGAGATCGCGGCGGTGTGCGCGCTGTCCGACGAGGGCTGGCGACCGGAGTCGGGCGAGCTGCTCGTGGTCGTCACCGCGGACGAGGAGGCCGGCGCCGTGCACGGCGCCAAATGGCTGTGCGAGCAGCACCCCGACAAGGTCCGCTGCGACTACGTCGTCAACGAGGGCGGCGGCGACTTCTTCGACTTCGACGGGAAGCGCATCTACAGCGTCGAGGTGGCCGAGAAGGGCGTCTTCCGGTTCACGCTCTCGACGACCGGCCGCGCGGGTCACGCGTCGGTGCCGCGGATCGGCGACAACGCGCTCGCCAAGCTCGCGCCGCTGATCGAGGCGATGGCCGGCGGGCGGCCCGAGCTCGAGCGCTCGCCGGAGGCCGACGCGTTCCTGGACGCGCTGGGGGTCGACGGCGACGGCGACCTCGAGGCGGCACTGGCGGAGGTCGAGCGGCGCGACCCGCGCGTGGCCGTCCTGCTCGAGCCCACGCTCGGCGTGACGGTCACGCCGACGATGGTCCGCGCGTCGGAGAAGATCAACGTGATCCCCGCCCGCGCGTCGGTGAAGGTCGACTGCCGGGTGCCGCCCGGCCTCGGCGCCGACCACGCGCGCCGGCGCGTGGACGAGCTGCTCGGCGGCGACGGCTACGAGATCGAGTTCGACGAGCAGGTGATCGGGAACGCGTCGCCGATCGAGTCGCCGCTGATGGACCACATCCGCACCTTCCTCGCGCGCGAGGCGCCGGACGCGGCGGTGACGCCGGTGGTGATGCCCGGCTTCACGGACTCGCGCTGGTTCCGCGAGGCGTTCCCGGAGTGCGTCGCCTACGGCTTCTTCCCGCAGCGCGCGATGGACCTGTTCGAGTCGTTCCCGCTGATCCACGGCGCCGACGAGCACATCCCGGTCGAGGACCTCGGGCTGGCGTCGCGGTTCTTCGCCGAGCTCGCGCCCGAGGTGCTGTCGTGATCGAGCGCGAGCCCGAGAAGCTCCGGCTCGGCGGGATGGCGCTGCGCAACGGGCTGCTGGTGCACGGCCCGACCCACTGGGCCGCGGCGGTGCGCACGCGGGCGGGCGAGGTGAAGGTGGCGTCGGGGCGGAAGCCTGAGGTGTCGTCGGGCGTCGCCGGCCGGCTGCCGGGCGTGCGCGGCGTGGCGCGGCTGGCCGAGGCGTTCGCGGTCATCCCGCTGGTCAAGCGCGCGCTGCCGGAGGCGCAGCTCCCGATGCAGGACGGGCGGACGATCGGCGCGATGGCGGGCGCGGCGGCGGCG
>DATENL010000196.1:0-3336 GCA_035275105.1 Thermoleophilaceae bacterium | reverse complement strand
TCCGCCCGCCGTGCGCGCGCGGCGTCGCGCTCCGCGCGCGAGCTCCCGGACGCGGAGACGGGCGCGTCCGCGTCGGCTGGCGAACCGCGCTTGCGGCTCCGCCTACCCATTCGTCCTCAGCGAGAGAGGGGGCCGAGCCCCCTGGCTAACGGACAGCCGGACGAGATCCGGACGCGCCACCAGTTCATCAGCATCCCGAGCACGCCGAAGCGCGGGCGGACGTGCCACGACTTGCA
Organism: Thermoleophilaceae bacterium; assembly: GCA_035275105.1. Classification (GTDB taxonomy): domain Bacteria; phylum Actinomycetota; class Thermoleophilia; order Solirubrobacterales; family Thermoleophilaceae; genus AC-37. The sequence continues at coordinate 3,100 of DATENL010000196.1, read as the reverse complement.
GCCGCGCTCGCCGATGTCCTCGTTGCGAATCACCATCCACTTGTGCCGCTCCGGCTCGAGCATCATCTCCTCGATCCGGCGGCGGTTCAGCTCCTCGACGTAGGTGCGGTCGCCCAGGATCCGCCGGTTGTGCTCGAGCCGCTCGGCCAGCTCGTCGCGCAGCTCCTCGAGCTCGGTCAGCCCGAGCACGCGCGGGCCGCCGCGCGACGGAACGCGCCAGTCGAAGCCGGTGCGCGGGAACGTTGTGCAGAAGAGCGCGCCGAGATCGGACTCGAGACGCGCGATCTGCTCGCGCAGGCTGCGCCTGGCGGCGGCCTCGTCGGGTGCGACGCCTGGCCGGACAGGAGGAAGCGTGACCGGCATCGGCCGGATGGTACCACCGCTCAAGGTTGCCCCTGAAGCACCTCGACGACGATCCAGAGGGCCTCCTCGACGCTCACGTCGGGTACCCCCTTCACCTGGATCGAGGCAACCCGCATGCGCTCGGTGTCCGGATGGACCCCCCGACCCTCGGCCAGATCGGCGAACAGGACGCCGACGGCCCGCTCGGCGTCCGCGATCACCACCTGGCGCGAGCTGAGCGGGCGGCCGTCGCCGCCGAGCAGCTCGCGCGGCCGCGACATGCGCAGCCCGAGCGGTCCGTCGAGCTTGTCCTCGTCGAACGCGACGATCGGCACGCCCGTCTCCACCGTCGCGATCGTCAGCGCGTCGTCGAGCAGGTTCTGGCTCGGGAAGCCGCCCGCGCGCATCCGCTCGAGCGCGATCGCCTCCGGCGGGGTCCGGTGCTCGTCGGGATCGATCCCGACCTGGCGGAAGAACACGCGGTAGGCCCACGGGATCGGCTGCTGGCGCAGGGTCACGGCCTTTCCGCCGGTGTAGCGGTCCGCGAGGTTGCGCAGCCGGGCGCGCACGGCCTCGGGGCTGCGCCCCGAGCGCGCGTCGAGCGCGACGTAGTGGAGCCGCAGCTCGGGGAACTCCGCGGCCAGGTCCGCCGCCACCCAGCCGGCCTCGACCTCGGGCGCGGGCGGGGTCACGGGACCGGCCGCCCCTCGACGAGCGCGGCCAGGGCGGCGCGCAGCCGCGCCTCGCCGATCGCGGGCCGCCGCGAGCCGGCGGAGATCCCGCCCTTCTTCGCGAACACGGTGGTCGGGCAGTCGCCGATCCCATAGAGGTTCAGGAGCTGGCCGTCACGGTCGAGCGCGACGGGGAACGTCCAGCGGTTCTCGCGCACCATTCGCTTCGCGTCTTCCAGCGACTTGCGGCTGATCACCCCGAGGAAGCTCACCTGCGGGAACGAGCGCCGGACGCGCTCCACGCGGTCGAGCTGCCTCCCGCAGCCCGCGCCGCCGTTCGCGACGAACGTGACCACGAGCGGCCTGCGGCTCAGGTCGCACAGGTTGACGACCCCAGCCAGGTGCACGTCGCACGCCGCGGGCACGCCGCGGGACGCCTTCCTGAGGATGTTCACGTCGTTGTCGTGGTCGCTCGTCGCGAGGGGTGCGGCGAACGGAGCGAGCCGCTTGCCGGCCGGAATGCCTCGATAGCCGGCGCCCTCCTTGCCGAGCAGGTTGGCGCCGCCCACGATGATCGCGATCACGAACGCGATCCCGACGACCCAGGTGTAGCGGCCGCGCCGCGGTGGGTCGGGCGGCTTAGGCTGCGGCTCCGGGCTGCGCTCGTCGAGCTCCTCTAACCGCTCGGCGGCGCTGCGCTTCTCGCGACCGCCGCCGAGGTCGGCGAAGCGGTCGTCAGGCACGGCTCCTGCGCCGGCTCACGCGCAGCGGGCGCAGGCTCGCGCGCAGCTCCACGAGCTGGCCCCGGAGGTCGGCCGCGAGTGGGCGCGGGTCCAGGTACCGGAGCCGGAACGGGCCGCGCTCCTCGGCCCAGATCAGCGCCGCGGGCAGGACCACCATCACGCCGAGCAGCGAGACCGTCAGGTCGACCACGGTCGCGATCCCGAACTGCCGCAGCATCTCGATGTTCGACGCGATCAGCGCGGCGAAGCCTGCGATCGCCGTGGCGCCCGAGGCGAGGACTGCGGCCCCCGTGGACCTGTACGCGCGGTCGATCGCGCCCTGCGGCGCCTCCCCCCCGGCGCGCTCCTCGGCGTAGCGGGCCGACAGGAGCACGCTGAACTCGGTCGAGATCGCTATGACCAGCGCGCCGAGCGTCGCCGACATCGGGTTGAGAGGCACGCCGAGCACGAACAGGATCAGCGACGACCAGCCGGTCGCGAGGGCGATCGGTATCAACGGCACCACCGCCGACTCGACCCTGCGTCTGATCGCCAGCAGCACGAGGAAGACCGCCGCGAGCCCCGCGAGCAGCGTGAGCGCCCGCCGCCAGCCGGAGGCGAGCTTGTCGTTCGACTCGGCCGCCAGGACCGGGAGCCCGGCGACGTCGGCGGTGACGCCGATGGGAGGGTCCAGCTCGGCGCGGATGTCGTCCACGATCTGCTTCTGGGTGTCGAGCCCCTGGAGGTGGATCCCGAACGCCATGTTCGCCGTCTTGCGGTCGCGCGAGATCACCGCCTGCGAGAAGTACGGCGGGACGGCGGCTAGGAGGGTCTGGACGTCGGCCTGCGACGCCGGGGCGGTGCGGAAGAGGTCGGTGAGGGAGAGCGCGGGGCAGATCTCGGGCGGGTCCGTCCGCTGCGTGCACGTCTCGCCCGGCTCGAAGCCGTGCTTGGCGAGCACGCGCCGCTGCACGTCGGTCATCCACTCGATCACCCCGGGCTGCGTGAGGTCGCGGCCGTGGATGATCACGTCGATCTCGCCCGACACGCCGGTCTCGCGCTGGAGCGTGTTGACGTCGCGCAGCGCCGACATGTTCTGCGGGACGAGCTTGCGTACGTCGGACCCGACGTCGATCTGGGTGTCGGCGGCCCAGCCGAGGGCGGCGAGCGCAAGGCTCGCGACGAGCACGTTGCGCGGCTGCTCGATCGCGAAGCGAAGCGCGCTGCGTCCGCGGTCGGCTGCCCATTCGCCCGCCGTCGCGGCGGCGTCGCCGATCGCCGCACCGGGCCGGCTCCACGCGACCCGCTCCCAGGTCGAGCGCGCGGTCGCGCGCACGCGCGGCAGCATCGGCGGCACGTCGGGAG
>DATENL010000195.1:0-4273 GCA_035275105.1 Thermoleophilaceae bacterium | reverse complement strand
GGACGCGTGGCGGACTGGGGGATGGGTCCCTGGGCGGTCTCCCGGAAGACGAAGAAGGCCGGCGCACGCACCGCGGGACTGACCGCCACCGAGTCGGTATGCCCCTACTGCGCGGTCGGCTGCGGCCAGGTCGTCTACACGCGCGGGGGCGAGCTCGTCGACATCGAGGGCAACCCGCGCTCGCCGATCAACCAGGGCACGCTGTGCCCGAAGGGCAGCGCCTCGCGCCAGCTCGTCATGCAGCCGGGCCGCCTCACGAAGGTGAAGTACCGCGCCCCCGGCGCGACCGACTTCGAGGAGATCGAGCTCGAGCGCGCGATGGACATGATCGCCGAGCGGGTTGTCGCCGCGCGCGAGAACGGCTGGCAGGAGACCGACGACGAGGGCCGCCGCGTCGACCGCACGATGGGCTTCGCCCACCTCGGCGGCGCCACGCTGGACAACGAGGAGAACTACCTGATCAAGAAGTTCTTCAGCGCCATGGGGGCGGTTCAGATCGAGAACCAGGCCCGCATATGACACTCCTCCACGGTCCCCGGTCTGGGGACCTCGTTCGGGCGCGGCGGCGCCACCGACTTCCAGCAGGACCTCCAGAACTCCGACTGCATCGTGATCATGGGGTCGAACATGGCCGAGTGCCACCCGGTCGGCTTCCAGTGGGTGGTCGAGGCGAAGCTGCGCGGGGCGAAGGTGATCCACGTCGATCCCCGCTTCACTCGGACGAGCGCGCTGGCCGACCTGCACGTGCCGCTGCGCGCCGGCAGCGACATCGCGTTCCTCGGCGGGGTGATCAACCACATCCTCGAGAACGGCCGCGAGTTCCGCGAGTACGTCGAGCGCTACACGAACGCCTCGACGATCATCTCCGAGGACTTTCGCGACACCGAGGACCTCGACGGCCTGTTCTCGGGCTTCGACGCCGAGGCGGGCACCTACGACCCCGAGTCGTGGCAGTGGAAGGGCAGCGCCGCCTTCGCCGCCGCTGGGCAGCGCGAGCGCGGGGCGGCGCTGGGCGAGCAGGCGCACGGTGCGCACGGCGGCGACATGAGGGCCGGCGAGCCGCCGGAGAGCGACCCGTCGCTCGAGGACCCGCGCTGCGTGTTCCAGATCCTCCGGCGCCACTACGCGCGCTACACGCCGGAGCTGGTGGAGGAGGTGTGCGGCGTCCCGCGCGACGTCTTCCTGGAGGTGGCCGAGGCCCTGTGCGAGAACTCTGGGCGCGAGCGGACGTCGGCGCTCTGCTACTCGGTGGGTTGGACCCAGCACACGGTCGGGGTCCAGTACATACGCGCGGCGGCGATCGTCCAGCTGCTGCTCGGCAACATGGGGCGTCCGGGCGGCGGCATCCTGGCGCTGCGCGGGCACGCGTCGATCCAGGGGTCGACCGACATCCCGACGCTCTACAACATCCTGCCGGGCTACCTCCCGATGCCGGCCGCCCGGGCCGAGGCCGGGCTCGACGCCTACGTGGCGAGCAACGCGCCCGAGTCGGGCTTCTGGGCCCACACGCGTGCCTACGTCACGAGCCTGCTCAAGGCGTGGTGGGGCGACTCCGCGCGACCCGAGAACGACTTCTGCTTCGACCACCTGCCGCGGATCACGGGCGACCACTCGCACTACGCCACGGCGCTCGGCTTGGTCGAGGGGGAGGTGAAGGGGCTGTTCGTGATGGGCGAGAACCCGGTGGTCGGCTCGGCCAACTCGGAGCTCCACCGGCGCGGCCTGCGCAACCTGGAGTGGCTGGTGGTCCGCGACTTCGTGGAGATCGAGACCGCCATCTTCTGGGAGGACGCGCCCGAGGAGATCGACACCGAGGTCTTTCTGATGCCCGCGGCGGCGCACACCGAGAAGGACGGCACCTTCACCAACACGCAGCGCCTGCTCCAGTGGCACCGCAAGGCCGTCGAGCCGGAGGGCGATCGCCGCTCCGAGCTGTGGTTCATGTACCACCTCGGCCGGATCATCCGCGCGAAGCTCGCGGACTCGACGGACCCCAAGCACCGCCCCGTCAAGGACCTCACCTGGGACTACCCGACCGGCGGGCCGCACGACGAGCCCGACGCCGAGGCGGTGCTGCGCGAGATAAACGGCTTCGAGGTCGCCACCGGCGAGCCGCTCTCCGGCTACACCGAGCTGGAGGCCGACGGCTCGACGGCCTGCGGGTGCTGGATCTACTCGGGCTGCTTCGCCGGCGGCGACAACCTGACCGCGCGCCGGGTGCCGCACACCGAGCAGAGCTGGGTCGCTCCGGACTGGGGCTGGGCGTGGCCGCTCAACCGCCGCGTGCTCTACAACCGCGCGTCCGCCGACCCGCAGGGGCGGCCGTGGTCGGAGCGCAAGCGGCTCGTCTGGTGGGACGAGGAGGAGGGCCGCTGGACCGGCCACGACGTGCCGGACTTCAAGGCCGACATGCGACCCGACCACGTCCCCGGCGACGACGCCCGCGCCGAGGAGGCGCTGCGCGGCGACCAGCCGTTCATCATGCAGGAGGACGGGCGGGGCTGGCTGTTCGCGCCGAGCGGCCTCGCCGACGGTCCGCTGCCGACGCACTACGAGCCGGACGAGTCGCCGTTCGCCAACCCGCTCTACGCGCAGCGGTCGAACCCGCTCACCCAGCGGCTGCCGGATCGGGTCAACCCGCGCAACGAGCCCGAGGCGGACGAGTTCCCGTTCGTGCTCACCACGTACCGCCTCACCGAGCACCACACGGCGGGCGGGATGAGCCGCTGGCTCCCGTACCTGTCGGAGCTCCAGCCCGAGATGTTCTGCGAGGTGTCGCCTGAGCTGGCGGCCGAGCGCGGCCTGGAGCACGCGGGCTGGGCGACCGTGCGCACGAGCCGGGCCGCGATCGAGGCGCGCGTGATGGTCACCGACAGGGTCGCGCCGCTGCGCGTCCAGGGGCGGACGGTCCACCAGGTCGGCCTGCCCTACCACTGGGGCTCCAGGGGCTACGCGACGGGCGACGCCGCCAACGAGCTGCTCGGGGTGGCCATGGACCCGAACGTGCACATCGGCGAGTACAAGGCGGCGACCTGCGACATCCGCCCCGGGCGGCGGGAGCGAGCGTGACCGAACCGAGGCTCGGCTTCTTCACCGACACGTCGATCTGCATCGGCTGCAAGGCCTGCGAGGTGGCGTGCAAGGAGTGGAACGGGCTCGCCGAGGACGGCCTCGACTTCACGGGCCAGTCGTACGACAACACGAGCGACCTCGGCGCCGACACGTGGAGGCACGTCGCGTTCGTGGAGCAGCGGGTGCCGGCGGAGCCAGACCCGGCGGGCCCGGCCGGCGTGCGCTGGCTGATGTCGTCCGACGTGTGCAAGCACTGCACGCACGCGGCGTGTCTCGACGTCTGCCCGACCGGCGCGCTGTTCCGGACCGAGTTCGGGACCGTCGTGGTGCAGGAGGACGTCTGCAACGGCTGCGGGTACTGCGTGCCGGCCTGCCCGTTCGGGGTGCTCGACCGCCGTCCGGACGACGGCCGCGTGTGGAAGTGCACGCTCTGCTACGACCGCCTGAAGGGCGACATGGAGCCGGCGTGCGCCCAGGCCTGCCCGACAGACTCGATCCAGTTCGGCGAGCTCTCGGAGCTGCGCGAGCGGGCGGCGGGCAGGCTCGAGGTGCTCCAGGTGCAGGGCGAGGAGGGGGCGCGCCTCTACGGCGCGGACGAGGACGACGGCGTCGGTGGGATGGGGGCGTTCTTCCTCCTGCTCGACGACCCCGAGGTCTACGGCCTGCCGCCGGACCCCGTCGCCACGACCCGCGACCTGGGCGGCATCTGGGCCGCGGCGGGCGCGGCCGCGGCGGTCCTCGGCGCGGGGATCGCGGCGGCGCTCGTCGGGGGGCGGCGGAGGTGAGGGAGCGCCGGATGGTTCCGCGCGCCGAGCCGCGCTCCTACTACGGGCGGTCCGTGCTCAAGACGCCCGTGTGGACGCCCGAGGTGCCGCTCTACTTCTGGGTCGGGGGGCTCGGCGGTGCCTCGTCGGCGCTGGCGTTCGGTGCGGAGCTGACCGGCTACCACGAGCTGGCCCGGCGCGCCTGGCTCAACGCGGCCGCCGCGCTAGGCGTCAGTCCGGCCCTGCTGATCTCGGACCTCGGCGTCCGGCGGCGCTTCCTCAACATGCTGCGCGTCGTCAAGGTCACCTCTCCGATGAGCGTCGGGTCGTGGTTGCTGGCCGGGGCGAGCAGCTCGACCGCGCTGGCCGCCGCCAGCATCGTCACCGGGGAGCGCCGGCGCGAGGGGCGGGTCGCGGGCGGGGCCGCCGCCGCGCTC
>DATENL010000194.1:0-2006 GCA_035275105.1 Thermoleophilaceae bacterium | reverse complement strand
CAGCTGCGCGCTCATTGCGCACCCTGCAAGCCAGGCAGCCAGTCGCACTCCGTTCGATCGATCCCAGGTCTTCATCGCGGCGTCTTCACGAATGGCGAAAGTCTACGCCAACTGCGCGCTCAGCAGGTTGGCGATCTGTGTCGGCACGCCCTTGCGTGCTTCGATCAGCCCGACGCGGATGGCGTTGCGGAACGACAGCACGTCAGCGCTGCCGTGGCTTTTGATGACGATGCCGCTCAAGCCGACCATGCTGGCGCCGTTGTAGGTGCGCGGGTCGAACTCGCGGCGCAGGGAGCGCAGCACCGGCCAGGACGCCGCCGCACCGATGTAGCGCAGCGGATTGCGCGTGTACTCGGTTTTGAGCGCGCCCACCAGCATGTTCGCGAGCCCTTCCATGGTCTTCAGCGCGACGTTGCCGGTGAAGCCGTCGGTCACGACGACGTCGAGCTGGCCGCGCATGAGGTCGCCGCCCTCCACGTTGCCGGCGAAGTTGAGGGGTCCGTCGCGGAGCACGCGGTTCGCCTCGACGACCGCGTCGGTGCCCTTCTTCGGCTCCTCGCCGACGGACAGCAGGCCCACGCGGGCTCGCTTGACGCCGTGCACGCCCTCCATGTAGGCGGCGCCCATGTAGGCGAACTGCACGAGCCACTCCGGGCGGGAGTCCACGTTCGCGCCGCAGTCGAGGAGCAGCACCGCTCGTCCCGGGACCGGCACCCGGACGGCGACCGCCGGGCGGTGCACGCCGCGCATGCGCTTCAAGTGGAAGAGGCCGGCGGCCAGCGCGGCGCCCGTGGAGCCCGGCGTGACGAAGGCGCCCGCCCGTCCGTCCTTGACGGCGCGCGCCGCCTGGACCATCGAAGCGTCCGGCTTCGCCCGCACCGCGCGCGCCGGGTCCTCGTCGTTCGTGATCGCCACCGGCGCGTCGACCACGCCGTCGAAGCCCTCGAGCTCGGCGGCGGGGCCGAAGATCGTGACCGGCACGCCAGCTCGGAGCCCGCCCTCGGCGACGTTCCGAGGCCCGCGGTCCGCCCCGTTCGCGTCGAGCGCGACCATGGTGCGAGCTTATTCGGCGAGGTCGGGGCCGGTGGGCGCGACGACCTCGCGCCCCCGGTAGTGCCCGCACGTCGGGCAGACGCGGTGCGGAAGCACCGGGGAGTGGCACTGCGGGCAGGACTGGAGCCGCGGCGGCTGGATCTTGTGCTGCGAGCGCCTCTTGTTCGTACGCGCGTGCGACTGCTTCTGCTTGGGGACGGCCATCGCGGGGCGAGTCTAGCGCCGGTCAGCCACCGGATCGAGCTCCCGCGCCGCCCGGTACAGCAGTACGGCCGCGGCCGAGTACGCCACCGACGACGCGACGGCCGCGCCCATCACGCCGACGGTGGGGATCAGCGCGAGGTCGAGCACCAGGGTCCCCACCGCGGCGACGATCGCGATCCGCGAGGTCGCCCACACGCGCCCGCGGCCCGCGACGTACGCGGCGATCACGCGCCCGGTGGACAGCGCCGCGGCCCCCGGCAGGAGCACGAGGAAGAGCGCGAGCGAGTCGTCGTAGCGCGGCAGGAGTGTCTCGACCAGGACGATGAACGCCGGCACCGCGCACGCCACGAGGACCGCCGTCTCGGCGGCGGCACGCGTGACGGCCCGGCGCTCCTCGAGCCGGCCCGCGCTCGCCTGGGCGAGGACCACGTTGCCCGCCGCCTGACCCGGGAGGGTCGTCAGCTCGGAGGCGGCCACGGCCACGCTGTACAGCCCTAGGTCGGCGCGCGGGAGCAGCACCGCGATCACGATCTGGTCGAGGCGCGCGTTCGCCGTGTAGGCGAGCGCGCCCGGGAAGGCGGCGAAGCCGGTCCGGTACGGCTCCGCGCGCCACGGACGCCGCACGAGCGCCGGCGGCAGCCAGCCCGCGACGAATGGGAGCAGCAGCGCCGCCGACGCCAGCGGGGAGAGCGCGAACGCCGCCAGCGCGCGCTGGGTGGTGAGCGCGTCGAGCGCGGCCAGCAGCACGA
>DATENL010000193.1:0-2196 GCA_035275105.1 Thermoleophilaceae bacterium | reverse complement strand
CCCTGCTTTCGAGCGCCGGGGTCGCGGCCGTGTTGGCGACGGGGGTCGTGGGCGGCGGCGACACGAACCACGGGCCCCGCGAAGTCGCGCACAGCTTCTTCGACGGCAAGGTCGAGCGCGAGCCTTCGCGCGGCGGTGTCGAGTCCGACGTGCCCGACCGCGCGGCCCTGGCGCGGCCCGTCCCGCCGTCCGCGCGCGACCGCCCGGTGCCGATCCTGATGTACCACCTCGTCAGCGATCCGCCGCCGAACGCGCCGTTCCCCAACCTGTACGTGTCGGCGTTCGACTTCGCGCAGCAGATGGAGTGGCTCAAGCGACGCGGCTACACGGGGGTCACGCTCCGGGCGGCCTACGACCTGTGGACGCGCGGCGTGCCGCTTCCGCGGCGCCCGGTCGTGATCTCGTTCGACGACGGCTACCGCAGCGTCTGGGGAACGGCGCAGCCGGTGCTCCAGCGCCTGGGCTGGCCCGGGGTGCTGAACCTGGAGCTGAACGTCCTCCACAACACGAGGCAGGGCGGCCTGCGGAAGCGCATGGTGCGCGAGCTGGTGGCCGCCCGCTGGGAGGTGGACTCGCACACGGTCTCGCACCCCGACCTGACGAAGGTCGACCCCGGCAGGCTGCGCGACGAGCTGGTGCGCTCCCGTGCCGCCATCCGGCGGACGTTCGGCGAGCCGGCCGACTTCTTCTGCTACCCGGCCGGCCGCTACGACGCCGCGGTGGTCGCGGCCGTGAGGCGCGCCGGATACCTGGCCGCCACGACCACGCGCTTCGGCAGCGCGACACCGGATCGGATGTTCACGCTGAACCGGGTGCGCATCAACCGCGAGGACGGCCTGACGGGCTTCAAGCAGAAGCTGGGCAGGCTCGCGAGGGGCGACGCCTGATGCGGCGCGCCCCGACTACCAGTTGCCCGACGCCGGGCAGCCGCCCTTGCCGGTGGGCGTGCAGGTGCGTTCGGCGGCGGAGCCCATGCTCGCGCGGGTGAGGAGGAAGTTGTGCTGGCCGCCCACGTTGCCCTTCGAGATCGCGGTGATCGTGTAGGAGCCGACGTCGCTGTCGGACACGTACACGTCGCCCGGCGCCGTGCCGATGTCCAGGTTGCTCTCGGCCCCGTACTCGCTCTCCTCGTCGCACCTGGTGAAGTCGAGCTCGGTCGCGTAGCAGCCCTCGACCAGCGTCGAGAGGCTGCGGACGTCGGTCTTGGCGTCGGCGTCCTCGGCCTTGTCGCGGTGAACGAAGAACTGCGGCAGCGCGATCGCGGCCAGGATCCCGATTATCACGATGACGACGAGGAGCTCGATGAGCGTGAATCCCCGCTCGCCTGCAATGCGGTCGCGGACGCGCCGCAACATGGGTCCTCCTACAACTGGGTCACCTCATGTCATCGGCACGCCCGGCGCCGCCCTTGACCGCGCTTACGCGCCGGGTTCGATCGCGGCCGGCGCGCCGAAGGCGTGCAGCACCTCGGGCACGTCCACCCCGCCGCCCTCGCGCTGGTGGTTCTCCGCGATCGCGATGATCGTCCGCTGCACCGCCACCGCGGTCCCGTTGAGCGTGTGCACGTGGCGCGGCTGCGCGTCCGCGGCCGGCCGGTAGCGCGCGTCGAGCCGGCGCGCCTGGAAGTCCGTGGTGTTGGAGCACGAGGTGACCTCGCGGTAGCGCTCCTGGCCGGGCAGCCACGCCTCGATGTCGTACTTCTTCGCGGCCGAGGCGCCGAGCTCGCGGGTCGCGATGTTCACGACCCGGTACGGCACCTCGAGCGCCTGGAAGATCCGCTCCTCGATGGCAAGCAGGCGCTCGTGCTCGGTCTCCGACTGCTCGGGCTCGACGAACGAGAACATCTCGACCTTGTCGAACTGGTGCACGCGGAAGATCCCGCGCGTGTCCTTGCCCGCCGCCCCGGCCTCGCGCCGGAAGCAGGTCGAAAAGCCCGCGTAGCGGATCGGCAGGGAGCCCGGATCGAGGATCTGCTCGCCGTGAAGCGCCGCGAGCGGCACCTCTGAGGTGCCGGCCAGATAGAGCTCGTCCTCGGGGATCGCGTAGATCTGAGCGCGGTCGCCGGGCAGAAAGCCGGTTCCGTAGAGGGTTTCCTCGCGGACCAGGACCGGGGGCGAGACCGGCTTGTGGCCCTCCTCGGCGATCAGGTCGAGCGCGAAACGGACGAGGGCCAGCTCGATCGCGAGTAGCCGCTCG
>DATENL010000192.1:0-7066 GCA_035275105.1 Thermoleophilaceae bacterium | reverse complement strand
GCCGCCACGGCGGGAACGAGCGGCCGCCGACCAGCACCGTGTGGAGGCCGGCGAGCGTCGCCACCGCGCCGCCCAGCCCGAGCACGCCGCGCAGCCGCCGGTCGGAAGCTCCGCGCTGGTGCGTCAACGGGTCACCGCGCGCGTGAACGCCGCGGTGCGGACGCGGCCCTCGTGCTTGAACTGGAGGAACAGGCGGTAGCGGCCGGCGGTCGGGAACTCGGTCATGAACGTCGTGCCGGCGCCCTCCGGGTGCACGTGCAGGTAGGCGAGGTCGCCCTCCCGGAGCGCGACCAGGTGGCCGCCGGCGCCGAGGTACGGCTCGACCCGCACGGGCCGGCCGTTGCGCGTGACCGCGAAGCGGAGCTCCGCCTCGCGCCCGGCTCGCGACGCCGTCCCGCCGACCCGCACGCGGTAGCCGTCGCCGGCGCCGGCCACGGACGTCGGCGCGGGCAGCGCCTGCCAGTCCACGGCGCCGTCCACAGCCAGGTCGGCGGCTAGCGTCGCGTTCTCGCCGTCGCGCCTGAAGTCCGCGAAGACGCGATAGCTGCCCGGGTCGGGCAGCGTCAGCCTCACGCGCCAGGCGCCGTCGGACCCGAGGGTGGGGTGCAGGTGCTGAAACCCGGTGAGGTCACGCCGGACGACGATCAGGTGCATCCGCCTCGCGTGGGCGACCTCGTAGTCGGTCACGGGCCGCCCGTCCCGATCGCGGACGACGAAGCTCAGGTCCACCGCCCTGCCCGCCGGGGCCTCGCTGCGGGCGAGGTCGAGCGTCATCCCGCCCTCGCTCACGCTCAGCCCGCGAACCGGCGCCGCGGCGTGCTCGCCGCCCGAATCCCCGTGCCCGCCGGCGGACATCGCGCCGTGGCCCATGCCGGCGTCCTCGTCGAGCACCTCGGCGATCAGCACGGCCGACCCGAAGACGAACGCGATCGCCGCGACCCACGCGACGACGCGCACCGGGGGACCACCGTGGATCCCGGTCTCGTGGACGACGGCGTGGCCCTTGCCCCGCGCGATCAGCCAGCGGTTGACCGGCACGGCGAACGCCCCGGCGACGGCGAGCGCGAACGCCAGGCTGCCCCAGAAGAGGAGCGAGTCGAGGCCGGCCGCCATCGCACCCGGGATCGCGACGATGATCGCGTTGTCGACCAGCTCCATCGTGGCGATGCTGAGCGTGTCCGAGGCGAGGGCGATCGGGATGACCGCGGCGAGCGCGAGCCCCGCGCGCAGCAGCGGCAGGCTCGTCAGCCCGTAGCCGAATAGGAACGCGAGCGCGATCGACAGCGCGACCGTCGCGCCGTTCGACAGGCCCGCGGCGGTGCCGATCGCCATGCCCGCGATCTCGCCGATCGCACAGCCCGTGAGGCAGTGGAGCGTGGCGCTGATCGCGACGCCCGTGAGCGCGCTGCCGCTGGTCGGCATCTCGTGGTGGTGGTGCTCCTGATGCGTCTCGACGTGCATACCCAGGGGGAGTATACTCATCCCCATGGGCCCAACGACCGCTCACGCCCCCACCCGCGGGTACAGCGCGACCAAGGAACAGCTCCTCACGCGGCTGCGCCGGATCGAGGGTCAGACCCGCGGCCTCCAGGGCATGGTCGAGGACGATCGCTGGTGCCCCGAGATCCTCCAGCAGATCGCCGCGGTGCAGGCCGCGCTCGACAAGGTCGCGCTGGGGCTCGCCGAGGGCCACGTGCAGCACTGCATGGCCGCGGGCGCCGACGACTCGAAGCGGCTCGAGGAGATGACGAGCGAGCTGATGCAGGCGCTCGGCCGGCTGGTGCGCTAGGCGGAGTCGCTCAGACGAGCAGCGCCACCCCGGTCGCGACGAGCCACAGCGACCACACCACGTACGCGATCGGCGTCAGCTTCTCGGCCAGCTTCCAGCCGGCCGGCTCGAAGCGGCCGACGAACTCGAGCGCGCACACCATCAGCGCCACGCCCACCGCGATCCCCGCGATCCCGAGCCAGTCCGGCACGGCGCCGCTCTGGGTGATGGCCACGCCCGCGAGGACGCTCCACGCTCCCGTGAGCGAGTAGCCGAGGTGCTCCCCGACGGCGACGCCGAGGTAGCGGTTGAGCGACTGGAACACGACGTCGACGGCGTCGCTGCGCGCCGGCGTCGCGTCGGCCGCGGCCGCCTCGCGGGCGAGGTACGGCACGAGGAACGGCCACCTGATCAGCCCGAGCGCCTGGACGAGCGCCGCGAGCACGCCGATCGTCGCGCCGACCGCGAGCAGCGCGCCGTCCGCGCCGTCCAGCGAGGCGGCGAGCAGGACGACGAGCGGGGCCATCAGGACCGCGGAGACGGCGAACGACCACCACAAGAGCACGAGGCCGCTGCCGCCCGCGCGGAAGCGCTCGAGCACCTCCGCGGTGGGCCGGCGCAGGATGTCGGGGTAGTCGAAGCGCGCCGCCAGCAGGCTGAACGCGACGTTGAACGCGATCGGCACCGCGATCAGCAGGATCCCCGCAGCCGTAGAGGTGGCCACCCGCGCAACCTACCTCCTCAGAGGATCAGGCAGGTGGAGGTGCCGTGCGCGAGGAGCTTGCCGTCGCTCGCGCGCGTCACGCGCCCCTCCGCGGTCGCGACCCGGCCGCCGCGGTGGACGATCTTCCCCTCGCTCAGGATCTCCCCCGTGCCGGCGTCGATCGGCCGCACGAGGTTGAACTTCGTCTCGAGCGTCGTGTAGCCGCTCCCCTGCGGGAGCGTCGAGTGGACCGCCGCGCCCATCGAGCTGTCGAGCATCGTGGCCGCCAGTCCGGCGTGAACGACGCCGATCGGGTTGTAGTGCTCGTCCCCCGGCGTCGCGGCGAACACGACGCGGCCCTCGTCGACCTCGGCCAGCTGGAAGCCCAGCGTGTCCTGGATCGGGGCGGGTGGGAGCTCGCCGTCGCGGATCGCGCGCAGGAAGTCGATGCCCGCGTCGCCGCGGGCTCGCTCGGCGAGCAGAGTCGCTGTGGTCATCTGGGCCTCCTCAGGCTGATTGGTTGTTCAACAGGCGCCCGTGGAGAGCGCTCACGCGCTCGCTGGGCGAGACGCCGAGCTCGTCGCGAAGCAGCCGCCGCAGGTCCTCGTAGACCCGGAGCGCCTCGGCCACGTCGTCGCGCGCGGCGAAGTACTCCATCAGAAGCCGGTATCCGCTCTCGCGGAACGGCGCGGCGGCTATCAGCTCGCGCGCCGACCGTTCGGCTGCCGCCAGCTCTGGCCCGCCGAGGCCGAGCGCGGCTGCGGCTATCGCCTCGTGCGCGCGCAGGCGCACGTTGTCCACGTGCCGGCGGCGCTCCTCCGCCCACGGGGCCTCGCAACCCGGGAAGAACCCGCGGTTGGAGGCGTGCAGCGCCGCGCGCGCGGGTGCCCACGCGCGCGCGTGGTCCCCCTGAGCGACCGCCGACTCCGCGTCGTGGACGCCCCACTCGGCGACCTCGAGGTCGATCCAGGCGTCCGCCGGCAGGGCCAGGCGCAGCTCGCCCTTGCCACGGAGCCGGTCCGCGCCGATCACCGAGCGGAGGCGCGAGAGCAGCGTGCTCAGCGTGGCCTGCGCACCGTCCGGCGCGGGGCCGTCCCACCACAGCGCCTCGACGAGCTGGTCGCGCGTGACCGCCCGGCTGCGGTTCACGAGCAGGAAGACGGTCAGCTGCCGTCCCTGCCGGCCCGGCAGCGCGTCCTCGCGGCGCTCGCCGTCGACCCGCAGCACGAGCGGACCGCAGACCTGTGCCCGGAAGCTCGAATGCGCCATCTGTGGGAGTATCGACACACGAGCGAGGCGTGGCCATGATCCTCAGGTGCGAGTGCGGCGTGACCGTACGCGGCGAGACTGACGACGAGGTCGTCGAACGGGCCGAGGAGCACATCCGGCAGAACCATCCGGACGTGGCCGACGACGTCACTCGGGAGCAGCTGTTGTCCATGTCGGAGGAGGAATAGCCGTCCCGGCTCAGCGGCACCTTGAGGAAACCTCAACGCCGGTTAGGAGAGTCCCATGCGCGAACTCCGCGACCACCTGACGTACGCCAACGCCATGTCGACCATCGCCGTGTTCCTGGCGATCGGGGGGATCGGCTGGGCGGCCTCGACCCTGCCGCCCAAGAGCGTCGGCACCGCGCAGCTCAAGAAGAACGCCGTCACCTCGCCGAAGATCCAGAACTCGCAGGTGACCGGCGACGACGTCAAGGAGGCGACGCTCGCGCAGGTCCCGACCGCCGGCAACGCCGTGAAGCTCGGCAACGCGCTGCCCGCTGCGTACAACATCGGACGCGCGTACGGGTACATCACCGAGGGTGGGACCGTGGACCCGGCTCGCAGCCGCAACATCGCCGGCGCCAGCCGCCCCAGCGACGGCGTCTACTGCGTGACCCTCGCGGCGGGCATCGCGCTCGGCAGCGTCGCGCCGATCATCACGCTCGACGCGCAGTTCAGCGCGACCACGATCCCGCCGCAGGGCAACAGCGACGACGAGGGCATCATCGAGTGGGACTCGGTGCCCGAGGACTGCCCGGCGGGCACGCTCGAGTTCGACAGCCTCAAGCAGGGGTTCGTCAGCGGGTCGCTGAACCAGAACCTGCGCGACAACCAGTCGTTCTCGGTGCTGATCCCGTAGGCCGCGGCTCAGCCCTCGATGCCCGTCGCGTCGTGCGGCGCGCCCACCGGCTTCGACTCCGGGGACCCCCGCTGGCGCAGGTAGACCGCGAGGATCGCCATCGAGCCCACGGCGAGGAACTCCGACTGCCAGTTCTGTAGCGAGCGCTCCCAGAACTCCGACGTGGTCAGGTACTTGCCGAGCCCGATCGAGTCGAGGTGGTGGCCCAGGCGGCCGTCGTTGTAGTCGGTCCAGCCCGAGACCGCCTGCGCGAGCCACGAGCCGGCCCAGATCAGCCCCATCACCAGCACGAGCGAGTTCGAGTAGAGGAACGTCCGGATCCCGCCGGCGCTCGCCCACCTCGGCGAGTCGGGCTGCGCGTGCTCGCCGACCTTCTGGTCCTCGTCCGACTCGCCACCCGACTTGCCCATCTCCTTCGACTCGGGCGAGCCGCGCTGGAGGAACCAGACCGTGAGCAGGATGAACAGCGTGAACTGCAGGTACTCCGACTGCCAGTTCTCGAGCACGGCCGACGCGAACCGCGCCGAGGTTACGTAGCGCCACAGGCTGATCTGCTCGGCCTCGTGCTGGCGCTGCTCGTCGTTGAACTCGTTGTGGCCGGCGATCGCCTGGAACCCGACCGCGCCGAGGAAGAGCGCTCCGAAGACCAGGCTCAGGCCGTTGTCGCGCAGGAACCCGCGGACGCCCTTCAATCCTCCACCTCGCAGTCGTACGGCCGCGCCTCGACCGGCTTGCACGCGAACGCCGTGATCAGCCAGCCCCTGCGCGTGTTGTCGAGGAACACGCTGCCGTCCTCGCCCACGTCGACCTTCGCCGACCGCTCCGCCACGTCGCTGCGCGACACGCGGCCGCCCTTCAGCCCGAGCCGCAGCACCGCTCGCGAGCAGTCCTCCCGCTCCTGCTGCTCGAGCGAGTCGATCGTGGCGGCCGAGAGCTCCCTGCACGCCGTCGCCCCGTCGCCCCGCTGGACCGCGGCCGAGAACCGTTCGACCGTGCGCGCCGCCGCCGGGTCGTCGCTGGTGCGGACGATCCCGATCACGATGGCGATCACGATCCCCGCCGCGATCATCAGGAGGTAGACCACGAACACCGGCGCGGTGCGGCGGGTGTAATCCATCGACCACGATGGTGCCCGCAGCGGTGGATGGAACCGCGTTCGGGGTAAGCGGGTGCTGCCGCGTGGCCGGCTAGGCCGCGGTCCGCTCCTCGTCCCGCGCACACGGGTCGTCGGCGGGCCCCTCGGCGAAGTCGATCTCCACCCAGACGCGGGTGTGCCCGCCCTCGCGGGTCATGCCCCAGCGGCGCGTGAGCTGCTCGACGAGGAACAGGCCGTACCCCGGGCCGCCCTCGGCGCCGATCGCGCCCGGCTCGGGCACGAGCCCGCGCCCGCTGTCGGTGACCTGCACGCACAGGTAGCCGTCCTTCGGCGTCATCGCGAGCCTCACCGGGTCGTCCGAGGCGGCGTGGCGGACGGCGTTCGACACGAGCTCGGTCACGACGAGCGTGAGGTTGTCGAGCTGCCCCGGCTCCATCAGCGGCAGGCCGAGCTCGAACGCGAGCTCGCGCGCCGCGGGCACCGACTCGATGTCCGCCGGGAGGGTCCTGGCGAGCGGCTGGGGTAGTGGCACGCCCCGGAGATTACCCCGAACGGGGGACTAGCCGGTGCGGGTGACGGCGGTCTCGAGTGCGGGCGCGCCGACAATCGTCTGGAGTACGACGCAGTAGCGCTCGGTGAGCTTGTGGAGAGCAGCCACGTCCTCGTCCGCGGCATCGGTTTCCAGCTCGATCGTCAGCCGGATGGCGGCGAAGCCCACCGGCGCCTCGCGATCGACGCCGAGCGTGCCGCGGAAGTCGAGATCGCCCTCCGCCCGGACGCGCCCGGACTCGATCGGGATGCCCAGCGAGGTGGCCACGGCGCGCACGGTCACGCCGGCGCAGGCGACCAGCGCCTCGAGCAGCATGTCGCCCGAGCAGAGCAGCGAGCCGTCGCCGCCCGAGGCGGGGTGGAGGCCGGCCTCGGCCATCGCGCGGCCCGTATTCACCGAGCAGGACACGTGCTCGCCGAGGGTGCCGCTAGCCGACAGCGTGACCATCGCCGCGTCGGGCTCGTCCCTGTAGCGCTCCTTGAGTGGCGCCTGGAGGGCCTTCAACTCCTCGGTCTGCACCGGCCGGATGCTACCTGCGGAGCGAGCCTGGGGGCCAGGTGCAACAGGGGCCAGGCCACTTGTTGCACCTGGCGCAGCAGGGGCCAGGCCACTTGTTGCACCTGGCTGGTTAGCGCGGCCGGCAGCGCGGGTAAGCCAAGCGCGTGGTCGGGCCGCTGACGTACCTCGTGACGCTCCCGCTTCGGCTCGCCCTGCGCGGAATCGAGACGCTGATGCGGCTCGTCGCGGGCGGCGGGCCGGAGCCTGCCGAACGGCCGGCCGCGACGCCGTCGCCGTCGCCGGTCCGCTCGCGCGCGCCCG
>DATENL010000191.1:0-4002 GCA_035275105.1 Thermoleophilaceae bacterium | reverse complement strand
GCTGCTCCGCGCCGGCGGGCTGCACGCCGCGTTCGGCTCGGACGGCAAGGCGATCCAGGTCGGGCTCGCCGCGGCCGCCGGGGTCACCGCCGCCCGCCTCGCGGCCGGCGGGGCCACGGCGGGCGAGGAGGTCTACGGCGGGTTCGAGGAGGCCTTCGGCGCGGTCTGGACCACGGAGGCGCCCCGTCCGGCGATCGCCGGCAACTGGATCAAGGCCTACCCGTGCTGCCTCCAGACGCACTCGGCGATCGAGGCGGCGGCGTCGCTTCCATCCCCTCCGGCGGAGCCGATCGAGGTCGTCGTGCACCCCGTCTCGCTGCGGACCGCCTGGCGTCTCGACGTCGCTACCGGGCTCGAGGCGAAGTTCTCGATCCCGTATCTCACGGCCTTCACGCTGTTGCAGGGGCCGCCCGGCGTGTCGTCGTTCGGCGCGGTCGATCCCGAGGCGCGGGCGCTGGGGGCGCGGGTCGCCGTGGCTACCGACGACGCGCTGGCCGAGTCCGAAGCCGTGCTGACTGCCGCTGGTCACGAGGTGGCGCGGGTTGCCGCGGCGCTCGGCTCGCCGGCTCGGCCCATGGACGACGCGCAGCTCGCGGCCAAGGTGCGCGACCTGGCCGGCTCGTCCCTGGACGGCGCTCTCGACGACCGTGCCCGCCCGGCCACCGACCTAGTGTGCGGATTAGAGGTCGCATAGCGACCTCTAATCCGGACGCTTACACCGCGGCGGCCTCGCGGACCGGGGCCAGCTCGACGGGTATGCCGTTCAGGACGGCGTTGCCGGAGAGCGGGTCGACCAGCTCCTCGTCCGCCAGCACGTTCGAGTTCGCGCCCGCGTGCTCGGCGGCGACCGTGAGGCGGACGCCGTCCACGTCGTGGCCCCACCCGTGCGGGATCGACACCACGCCCGGCATCACGGCGTCGGTGACCTCGACCGGGATCTCGATGCTTCCCGCGCGCGAGCTGACGCGCGCGGGCTCGCCGTCGGCGAGGCCGAAGCGCGCGGCGTCGTCGGGGTGCACGTGCGCGGTGCAGCGGTCCTTCCCGCGTACGAGCGGGGTGAGGTTGTGCATCCACGAGTTGTTCGAGCGCAGGTGGCGGCGGCCGACCAGGACCATGCCGCCGTTCGTCTGCCGGCCGAGCGCGGCGCGAAGGCGCTCGACGTCGCCGACGATCGCCTCGGGCGCCAGCTCGATCCGGCCGCTGGGCGTGCGCAGCACCTCTGGCACCCGCGGCTGGAGCGGGCCCAGGTCGACGCCGTGCGGCGCGGCCTCCAGGTCGGCTAGCGTGAGGTCGTAAGGACCGGCGCGCAGCGCCAGGTCGAGCAGCCGCTCGGGGCCGCGGCGGTCGCCGATCTCGGCGAGCACCTCGGCCGGGTCGCGCCCCTCGAGGCGCCCGCCAGCCTGAGCGGTCTCGCGGCGGGCCGCCTCGGCGGCGACGAAATCGTCGAAGGCGTCGACGTCGGCGCCGGCGCCCTGCCCGGCGGCGACGGCGGCCAGCCGGAGGATCGTCTCCCACTCCTGAGGCATCCCGGCCGGCGGGTCCACCACCGGCGCGGAGTAGTTCGCGACGTTGCGCACGGCCAGCTGCCACAGCGCCAGGGCGTAGTGCGGCCGGGCGAGCTGCGAGGGGCCAGGCAGGATTACGTCGGCGTGGCGCGTGGTCTCGTTCACGTAGACGTCGAGCGAGACCATGAAGTCGAGCCCCTCGATCGCGCGGCTCAGCCGGCCCGCGTTGGGCGTGCTGACGGTCGGGTTTCCGGCGACCGTGACGAGCGCCCGGACCTGGTCCTCGCCCGGTGTGTCGATCTCCTCCGCGAGGCACGCCACCGGCAGCTCCCCGTACGCCTCGGGCAGCCCGCGCACGCGGCTCGCCCAGCGGCCGAGCGTGACCCCGCGGCCGGCGCCGGGGGCGCCGCGCGTGTTGGGCTGACCGGCGGCGGCCTTGGGGAACATCGCGCCGCCGGGCCGGTCGAGGTTGCCGGTCACGACGTTGAGGACGTCCACCAGCCAGCTCGCCAGCGTGCCGAACTCCTGCGTGCACGTCCCGATCCGCCCGTAGACCGCGGCCGTGCGCGCCGCCGCCAGCTCGCGCGCCATGCGGCGGATCTCGCCCGTCTCGATGCCGCACGCGTCGGCGACCGCCTCGGGCGCGAAGTCGCGCGCCGCCTCGCGGACGACGTCCAGTCCCTCGACCCACTCGGACAGCGGCCCGGGGCTCTCGAGGCCCTCGTCGAAGATCGTGTGGACCAGGCCGAACAACAGCCACGCGTCCCCGCCCGGGCGGATGAAGTGGTGGTCGTCGGACTCCTCGGCGGTCCGCGTGCGGCGCGGGTCGATCACCACGACCTTCCCGCCGCGGGCACGGATCGCGCGCAGCCGGCCGCGCATGTCGGGCGCCGTGAGCAGGCTGCCGTTCGAGTGCAGCGGGTTGGCGCCGAGGATCATCAGGTGGTCGGTGCGGTCGACGTCCGGCACCGGCACCGAGAGGATCGTGCCGAACATCAGGCCGGCCGACACCTGCTTCGGCATCTGGTCGACCGTGCTGGCCGAGTAGATGTTGCGCGTGCCGAGCGCCTTGACGAGCACCCGCCCGTAGAGGAGCGTCGAGAGGTTGTGCGCGCTCGGGTTGCCGAGGTAGATCGCGACGGCGTTGCGCCCGTGCTCCTCGAGCAGCGGCGGCAGCCGGCGGTCGATCTCCTCGAACGCCTCGTCCCAGGTGGCCTCCACGAGCTCGCCGCCGCGCCGGACGAGCGGGGTCCGCAGCCGGTCGGGATCCTCGTGCAGCGCCTTCAGGCTCGCGCCCTTGGGGCAGATGAACCCGTGGGACAGGACGTCCTCGGCGTCGCCCCGGATGCGGGCGATTCCGTCGCCGTTCTCGAGCTTCAGCTCCAGGCCACACGTCGCTTCGCAGAGCGGGCACGTGGCATACGCGTTCGTCGTGGTCATCGGACCTTCGGTACAGGCTACCCTCGCTGACTTCGATGAGCCTCTTCGGCAGCGACATGACGGTCCAGATGTCGGTCGACCGGACCGATTTCCACCCCGGCGACTCGGTCACCGCGCGCATCGTCGTGGGCGGCGAGAAGGACGATCGGGTCCAGGGCGGGCGCGTGGAGATCGCCTACAAGAACCGCTACCTCAAGGAGGAGCGCGACTACGACTCCGACGGGACCAGCACGACGAAGACCGTCACGCGCGAGGACGACGTGGTCGTGGCCATGCAGCCGCTGCCCGGCGGCGCGACCGCCCCCGTGGAGATGGGCGAGCACGTCGTGACGCTCACCTTCCCGCCGAACGCGCCGCCGAGCGCGCACGAGCCCGAGGGCTTCGGCGACCTCGTCAAGTGGGAGGTGCGCGCGATCCTCGACCGGAAGATGGCGTTCGACCCCGACGCGACGCAGGTGGTGACCGTCTACTCGCGGCCCGAGACGTACGCGTCGTGGGCGCAGTCGGCGCCGGTGGCGAAGTCGGCCGAGGTCCCGATGGACCTGACCCTCTCCAACCGCGTGCTGCGGCCTGGCGAGGGGATCTCCGGCGAGCTGACGATCACCCCGCGCGAGTCCGCCAAGGGCCGCTCGGTGCGCATCCAGCTCGAGCGCCGCCGCACCGACACGCCGGACGACATCAGCCGCACGGAGACGCTCGACGGCGTCGAGCTGGCCGGGAAGACCGACCTCGAGGCCGGCGAGACGCTGCGCTTCCCGTTCGAGGTCGCCCTGCCCGTCGGCGTGCCGCCGTGCTTCCAGACCGGCAAGAGCCACATGCACTGGTACGTCGAGGGAATCGTCGACCGCCGCATGCGGGGCGACTTCGTGGTCGAGGCCGAGATCGCCGTCTACACCGGCACGCCCGGACCGGCCGTGCAACAGGGGGCCAGGCCACCTGTTGCATCGGCCGAGCAGCCCGCCGCTCCGGCGCAGCCCGTGCAACAGGGGGCCAGGCCACCTGTTGCACAGCCCGCCGAGGGCGCCGCCCCCGCGCCGCCCCCGCCGCCGCCGGGCTC
>DATENL010000190.1:0-8854 GCA_035275105.1 Thermoleophilaceae bacterium | reverse complement strand
CGGGCGGGCGGGGAGGCCGAGCGCTGGGCGCTCGGCGAGGAGGTCACGCTGCGCGGGCGCTCCGAGCCGACGCGGCTCGCGGTGCCCGTCGAGTCGGCCGTCCCCGCGGGCTAGCCGCGCTCCGCCCCGTACCGCTCCCAGTGGCGGTCGGGGATGTCGGCCGGGTCCTTGTACCAGTACCACGTGCACGGGTCGCTGCCGTAGTCGTCGGGCGGGTCGCTCGGGTAGAGCGGGTAGCCGATCCAGCGGATCGGCAGCGACTCGTTCATGAACGAGCAGTGCGTGCAGTAGAGCGGGAACCCCTCGCGCCCGTAGCTCCAGTCGTGCGCGCGCTCGGTGACCCCGTAGCCGTCGGGTCCCTCGTAGCGGCCCATCCGCACGAGGCGCTGGCCGGAGCCGCACGGGTTCATGGCGAAGGTGAACTTCTCGTCGTCCTCGGTGATCGTGAAGGCGCCCGGGTGCGGACCGGTGCCGCTGCAAGAGTGAGCGCGCCAGGTGGCCGCGAGCGCGTGGACGATCTTGCGGCGGTCGCGCGAGGCGATCGTCTCCACGTCGCGCCGCCAGCCGCGACCCTGGCCGTAGGTCCACGCGTCGGCCACGGCGTCCTCCCCCATGCGCTCCTGGACGAAGGAGATCAGTCCGGCTATCCCCTCGACCATCAGGTCGTGCAGGTGGCGCCACTCGTGCTTCATCGCCTCGCACAGGGCGCGCGCCTCGTCGACGTCGCCGCGGTCGAGTGCCTCGATCGCGCGGTCCATCGTCGGGCGCGACATCTCGCGCAGCTCGTCGTCGCTGAACCAGCGTTCGCCCATCTCTCCTCCGTCGTGTAGACAATCCCCGTCCCGAACTACAGCAGGAGGAGAGCCGTGCCCAAGGCCCTGTACGAGAAGCGCGACCGGATCGCGTTCGTGACGATCAACCGCCCGGAGGCGAAGAACGCGGGCACCCGCGCCACGTCGCCGTGAGGGCGCTGGTCACGGGCGCGGCGCGCGGCATCGGGGCCGCGATCGCGGCGCGGCTGCGCGAGGACGGCCTCGACGTGGTCACGCTCGACCGCGACCCCGGCTGCGACCTGCGGGTCGACCTGGCCGGCGATCCCCTGCCCGACCTCGGCGAGGTGGACGTGTGCGTCTCGAACGCCGCGATCACCACGACCATCGCTCCGGCCCACCGCATGACCGAGGAGCAGTGGTCGCGCGACATCGCCGTCAACCTGAGCGGCGCCTTCCGCGCGGTCCAGGCCTGCCTGCCCGGCATGCGCGACCGCCGCCGCGGCCGGATCGTCGTGATCTCGAGCATGGCCGCGGTCGGCGGCCTGCCCGGGCAGGTGGCGTACGCCGCGTCGAAGGCGGGGCTGCTCGGCATGGTCAACACGATCGCGGCGGAGAACGCGCGCCGGGGGATCACCGCGAACGCCGTCCTGCCCGGGATGGTCGCCACCGAGCAGGTGATGGCGATGCCGCCGGACGTGCTCGCGCGCGTGACCGAGGCGCTGCCGGCCGGCCGCATGGCCGAGCCCGCAGAGGTCGCCGCCCTCGTGGCCTTCCTCGCCTCGGACGAGGCGGGTTACGTGACCGGCCAGGCGATCGGGATCGACGGCGGGCTCTCGCTCAACACGATGTCGCTGGGGCGGCCGTAGCGCTCACCGGGCCGCTTTGGTCACTTCACTGCGCATATAGCGGTCAAGTGACCAAAGCGCCGGCGAAGCGCCGCTACGCGTGCGACAGCGCCCAGGCGATGAGCGCGGTCACGCCGGCGCCCGCCACGATGGCGGCGAGCAGGCGCCCGGCGCGCGGTGGGGGCGGCGCCGGCGGCGGGGGATCGATGTCCGCCTCGTGGAGCGCCTCGCGGGCGGTCTCCACGCCGGACTCCGGCACGAGCACGTCGCGGGGGCCGGCCGCGAGGAAGTCGGGTACGTCGAAGCCGGGGCTGCGGCGCGCGATGCTCGGCACGCCCTCCTCGAGCAGCAGGTTCTGGATCAGCTCGGCCTCGGCCTGGTTGCGACCCCAGGCAACACGGACCAGCTCGCCGCGCGTCAGCTCGGGGCGGATCTTGCGCGCCCGCGCGTGGGCGTCGGACTCGGGCTCCTCGGCGCTCGCGGAGCCGGCGTACACCAGCGGCATGCCGCAGGTGGCGCAGAAGCGCTCGTCGAGCGGGTAGGTGCGAGCGCAGCGCGGGCAGGCGAGCGGCGCGCTAGGCGACTTCGAGGGGCTCTTCCGAGACCTTGCCATCGCTCGTCATGGTCCAGGCGCGGATGTGGGGCTCGCCCTGCAGCGAGATGATCAGGTACAGCCAGTCGGGATAGTTGACGATGTTCTTGTCCTGCTCGGAGGGCTCGGCCGCGCTGCGTACGTGCGAGTGGTAGATCGCGACGCCGAACCCGTCGTCGTCCAGGTTGTTGGCGGCCTTCAGGCTCTCATAGTCGAGGTCGAAGCCGTAGGGGGAGTGACGCTCGTTCACCCCCCGGAAAACCTCCTCGACGCGGCCGTTCGAGAGCCGCGCGTAGCCGCAGCACTCGTTCGGCGCCTCGTCGCGGGCATGGGCGATCAGCTCGTCCCAGTTGGCCTTCGAGATAAGCACCGCGGACACAATACGATCCCGGCATCGACCTCCGGCGACGCGACGCTCTGATGCTGGCGGCGGCCGGCGCCGGCGGCGGCCTCGGCGCCCTTCTCGCCTCCTGCGGCGGCGGCGACGACAACCCCGAGGTCACCACCACGCTCAAGCCGGAGCAGGAGCGGTCGGACGCCGCCGTCACGAACGCCCTCCTCGACCTGGAGCGGATGGCGGTGATCGCGTACGGGGTCGCGGGACAGCGCCTGACGGGAACCGCGCGGACGACCGCGCGCGACTTCCGCGACCACGAGCGCGAGCACCAGCGGGCGATGGAGGAGGCGATCGGCGACCTCGGCGCCCACGTGGTGCCGGCGCGGCCGCGCGCCTCCTACGTGGACGGCTTCCCGCCCCTGCGGAGCGAGCAGGACGCGCTCCGCTTTGTCCTCGACGTCGAGAACACCCAGATCGCGGCCTACGGCGACTCGCTCGGCGCGGTGGTGACCCCGGGGCTCCGCGCGACGCTGCTCGCGATCCTCGGCGCCGAGGCGGAGCACATGTCGGTGATCCTCGGCGAGCTGCACGAGCCGCAGGCCGCCAGGGCGCTGGTCACCGGGAGCGCGCCCACGTGACCCGGCGCGAGGCCCTCGCACGGACCGCCGCCGCCGGACTGGCGCCGCTCGCGGTGGCGCCGGCGGCGCGCGCGCTGAAGCTCGACGAGCTGCGCAAGCTCGAGCGCGAGGCGGTCGGCGGCGCCGTGCACGCGGAGCAGGTGGCGGCGGTCGCCTTCGAGGCGATCGCCAACAGCGGAGTCCTGGACGACCGCACCACCGCCACCGTGCGCGTCCTGCTCGACCACGCGACCGAGCACGCCGAGCTGCTGGCCGAGGAGTACAAGGACGCGTACGACG
Source organism: Thermoleophilaceae bacterium (assembly GCA_035275105.1). Taxonomy (GTDB): domain Bacteria; phylum Actinomycetota; class Thermoleophilia; order Solirubrobacterales; family Thermoleophilaceae; genus AC-37. The sequence continues at coordinate 5,390 of DATENL010000190.1, read as the reverse complement.
AGGAGCCGCCGCTGCCGCCGCGTCGCACCGAGATCCCGGGCCTCGAGAGCCTGCGCAGCGAGCGCGACGCGCTGCGCCTGGCGACGCGGCTCGAGAACCAGGCGATCGCCGCGCACGTCGCCGCGGTTCGCCGTACCCACAAGGGCCAGCTGCTCAAGCTGATCGCCGGCGTGGCCGGCAGCGACGCGCAGGGCCTGGTGCTGCTTCGTCAGCTGCTCGGCCGGGCCACGGTGCCGTCGGCGTTCGAGCGCGGCCGCGCCTGAGCCGCCGGTCTATCCTGGCCCCGGCGTGTTCAACGTCGGCCCCCTAGAGCTGATCGTCGTCCTGATCATCGCCCTGATCGTGCTCGGCCCGCAGAGGCTGCCCGACGTCGCCCGCTCGGTCGGGCGCGGCATGCGCGAGTTCCGCAGCGCGATCGAGGGCCCCGACCCCGACGAGGACGAGGTCGACTACATGAACGACGACGAGCCCGAGCCGGCGGAGGGGTCAGAGGCGGAGGCGAACGACGAGACCGAAGCCGAAGCCGAGGTCGAGGTGACCGAGGAGCCCGAGGCCGAGGTCGAGGCCGCCGCGGCTTCCAGCGGAGCCGGCTACCAGAAGGACGCGGACTCGAGCGAGTCCTCGAGCTCCTCGAGCGACCGGGTGTAGACACCCGAGCTGAGGTACTTCCAACCGTCGTCGGGGACGACGAACACGACGTTGCCCTCGTCGAGTTCGCTCGCCACCCGCACGGCGATCGCCGCCACCGCGCCCGCGGAGACGCCGACGAACATCCCCTCCTCCGCCAGGAGGCGCTTGGTCCAGACGACCGCGTCGCGGTTGGAGACCATGATCTTGCGGTCGAGCAGCGAGATGTCGAGGATCGGCGGGATGTACCCGTCGTCGAGCGAGCGCAGCCCCTGGACCAGCTCGCCCTGACGCGGCTCGGCGGCGACGATCGCGGTCGCGGGGTTCTCCTCCTTCAGGCGCCGGGCGCAGCCCATCAGCGTGCCGCCCGTCCCGAGGCCGCCGACGAACGCCGACACCTCGTCCAGCTCCTCGAGGATCTCGACGGCAGTGCCGTTGTAGTGCGCGAGCGGGTTCGCCTGGTTGCCGTACTGGTACGGCATGTAGTACGAGGAGTCTTCGGCCGCCATCTCGAGCGCCATCGCGACGGCGCCGTTCGAGCCCTGCGCGCCCGGCGAGTAGACGATCTCGGCCCCGTACATCTTCAGGAGCTGGGTCCGCTCCTCGGTCACGTTGTCCGGCATGACGACCTTCAGCGGGTAGCCCTTCCGCGAGCAGATCATCGCCAGCGAGATGCCCGTGTTGCCTGACGTCGGCTCGAGGATCGTCTGACCGGGGCGGATCGCCCCGCGCGACTCGGCGTCCTCGATCATCGCCTTCGCGACGCGGTCCTTGACCGACCCGGTGGGGTTGTAGCTCTCGAGCTTCGCGTAGATGCGGACGCCCGGCTTGGGGCTGAGGCGGCGCAGCTCGACGAGCGGCGTGTGCCCGATCGCGGCCACGATGTCCGCGTACTTCCCTCCGCAGGGGCGGTTGTCGAGGCGCGGCTCGATCATCGCTTCAAAAAGTGTAGTGGTCTAGGCGACGGCGACGATCGGACGGCGGCCGCTATCCCCCGGCCATCGCCGGCAGGATCACCAGCGTGTCCGACGCCCCCACCGGGGTGTCGAGCCCCTGGAGCACGCGCACGTCCTCGTCGTTCAGGTAGACGTTGACGTAGCGGTTGAGCTGGCCGTCCTCGGCGAAGAGCTGGCGCTCGGTGTCGGGGTGCTGACCGGCGAGGGCGCGGAGGACCTCCCCCACGTTCTCACCGTCCGCCGCGACCTCCTTCTCGCCCCCGGTGGAGGACCGGAGAACCGGCGGGATCTTGACCGTGCTCATAGCGCGGGGAGGTTAGCCCGCCCCGGCGCAGAAGGCTTCGTAGTCGGGGAAGAGGCCCATCTCGTCGTCGGAGATCGCCTCGGGCTCGCGCGAGCAGATCGGGCACTCGGGGTCGCGGCGCACCTTCAGCTCGGTGAACGACGCGCTCAGCGCCTCGTACAGCAGCAGACGGCCGATCAGCGGGTCGCCCGAGCCGGTGATCAGCTTGATCACCTCGGTCGCCTGGAGCATGCCCATCGTGCCCGGCAGCACGCCGAGCACGCCGTTGGCGCCGCACGACGGGGCGAGCTCGGCCGGCGGCGGCGTCGGGTAGAGGCAGCGGTAGCACGGCCCCTCGTAGGGCGCGAACACCGACAGCTGGCCGTCGAAGCCGAGGATCGACGCCGACACCACGGGGATCCTCAGCCGCACGGTGGCGTCGTTCAGCAGGTAGCGGGTCGGGAAGTTGTCGACCCCGTCGACGATCACGTCGTAGCCCTCGATGATCTCCATGATGTTCGACGCGTCGAGGCGCGTCTGGTACTTGACGACCTCGACGTCGGGGTTGAGCCCGTTGATCGTCTGCTCCGCGGAGTCGACCTTCGGCACGCCGACGCGGTCGTTCGCGTGGATCACCTGGCGCTGGAGGTTGGAGAGGTCGACCACGTCGTCGTCGACCACGCCGAGCGTCCCCACGCCGGCGGCGGCGAGGTACAGCGCGGTGGGCGCGCCCAGCCCGCCGGCGCCGAGCAGCAGCACCTTCGCGTCGAGCAGCTTGAGCTGCCCCTCGAGCCCGATCTCGGGAAGCAGGACGTGGCGCGAGTAGCGGCTCTTCTGCTCGGCCGTGAGCGCGCGCGGCGTCTCGACCTCGAAGCCGCGGTCCTTCCAGAGCGTGATCCCGCCGGTCATCGACGCGACGTCCTGGTAGCCGAGCAGCTCGGTGAGCGTGTGCGCCGCGAGCGCGGACCGGCTGCCGGACGCGCAGTAGAGGACGATCGGCTGGGAGCGGTCGCCGGCCCGGCCCTCGATCCGCGACTCGAGGTGCCCGCGCGGCACGTGCACCGCCCCGGGGATGTGGGCCTCCTCGTACTCGTGCTGCTCGCGCACGTCGACGAGAAGTGGCGCGCGGCCGTTGCCGTTCTGGACGGTGTCGTGGACCTCGCGCGGGTCGACCTCGCGGATCCTCTCCCTGATCGTGCGTATCAGCTCTGAACCGGTTGGCATGGCAAAACCCCGTAAATACGATCGGCTATTACTTCAGAAAGTGTAGCGGCGTCCGGGGCATGGCATCATCGACCCCGTGCGGCCCCGCCACCTCCTGCTCATGACTGTCGCGAGCGCGCTCGCCGTCGTCGCGATCGTAGTGGCCGCCGACCGCGCGAAGGACAGGACCGGGGACCTCCGCGATGGCTCCGCGGCCGCCTCCCCGGCGCCGCGCTTCGCGGGCGCCGAGCTGCCCGCGGGCGTCCGCGCGCCCGATTTCAGGCTGCGCGACCAGGACGGGCGGCTCGTCACCGCGCGCGGGCTTCGCGGCCGCGGACCGGTGGTGGTGACCTTCCTCTACACGCACTGCCGGGACACGTGCCCGCTCACGGCCCACCAGGTCAGGGGCGCGCTCGACGACCTGCACCGGCCGGTCCCCGCCATCGCGATCTCGGTCGACCCGCCGAACGACACGCGCCGTAGCGCGCGGGCGTTCCTCCGCAGGGCCGGCATCGGCGGTCGGATGCGGTTCCTGCTCGGCTCGCGCGACGAGCTCCGCCGCGTCTGGAAGGGCTTCGCGATCAGGCCCCAGCGCCAGCACGAGGAGCACCAGGCCCGGCTCGTGATCCTCGACTCGCGCGGGATCCAGCGCGTCGGATTCCCGATCTCGCAGGCCACGCCGGAGCGGATCGCGCACGACCTCCGCGTACTGGGCGCCTCCTGATGCGGCTCAGCCAATCGCGGCGCCGTGCCGAAACCAGGGTGGTGGACGTCAACGAGCTCGTGCTCGTGCAGGGGATGTCGGACACGAAGGCGACCCTGGCCGAGTGGAACCGCAAGCCCTGGCCCGTACTAAGGAACTGGCTCTTCTGGAGCCTGATGACCGCGCTCGGCCTGATGGCCGCGGTCTGGCTCGTCGCCAAGCTCTCGACGCCCGACCCGAGCCCCATCGTCATGCCGGGTATCGGCCGCGACCCGACCTCCGGCGACGTCGGCCACGTGCTGTTCCGCAACTCGCTGGTGCTCGCGCTCCACTCGATGGCCTGCGTGGCCGGGTTCATGGCCGGCAGCACGGTCCCGCGGCAGGCCGAGCTGCGCAGCGGGTTCGACCGCTGGGTGCACGAGAAGGCGGGCAAGTTCGCGATCGCGTTCGTGGTCTGCGCGACTACCTTCTCGCTCTGCACCCAGGCGTACGCCCTGGGGCACTCGGCCTCGACGGTGGCGTTCCACATGGAGATGAGCCCCGGCCGGCTCCTGGTCGCGCTCATGCCGCACGCCGTGCCCGAGCTCACCGCGCTGTTCCTGCCGCTCGCGGCCTGGGTCGTGGCGAGCCGGCGCGGTGAGTGGCACCAGTTGCTCGCCGCCACGGTCGTCACGACGCTGATCGCCGCGCCGGTCCTCCTCACGGCCTCGCTCGTCGAGGTCTATGTCACGCCGCACGTGATCGAGGCGCTCGCCGGGTAGCTTGCGCCTCGTGCGCCCGCCCGAAGGCCTCGACCTACCGGCACCGGAGTTCCCGCCCGACACCGACTGGCTCGGCGCGCCGTTCGTGCGGATGGATCGGCTGATGGGGCGGCACGCCGTGCTGGTCGAGTTCTGGGACTTCGCCCGCGTGAACTCGCTCCGCACCCTCCCCTACCTGCGGGCGTGGCACGAGCGCTACGAGGCGGCCGGCCTCAGGGTGATCGGCGTGCACTCGCCGGGCTACTCGTTCGGCCGCGACCCGGAGGTCGTCACCCGCGCGGTCGAGCGCCTCGGGGTGCCGTTCCCGGTCGCGCTCGACCCCGAGTTCGCCATCTGGCGCAGCTACGACAACCGCGGCTGGCCGGCGCGCTACGTGTTCGACCGGCGAGGCGTCCTCACCTACTTCCACCTGGGCGAGGGCGACTACCGGGGCAGCGAGCTCGCCGTCCAGCACGCCCTGCGCGAGATCGAGCCGGAGGCGGAGCTGCCCGAGCCGCTCGCCCCGCTGCGCCCCGAGGACGCCCCGGGCGTCCAGCTCGAGCCGCAGACCGCCGACATTGCGCTCCCGGCGGACCGAGCCCGGGTCGAGCTCGTTCGGGACTGGGTCGACGGCGAGGACTGGATCGAGGCCGCCGACGCGGGCGCCTCGGCGACGGTCACGTTCCGCGCAGGCGGCGCGTGGGCGGTGCTGTCGGGCGGCGACCTCGAGCCCGGGCTCTACGAGACGGAGGGGACCGTCGTCGCCGAGGAGGCGGGTCTCCGCCTGCACGGCTTCCAGTTCGAGCCGCTCCCGCCGGGCTAGTGCAACAGGTGGCCTGGCCCCCTGTTGCATGGGTGGGACAGGTGGCCTGGCCCCC
>DATENL010000189.1:0-9370 GCA_035275105.1 Thermoleophilaceae bacterium | reverse complement strand
CGGTGCGCGCGGCCGTCGCGGCGGCACGGCCCGAGATCGCGCTGCACATGGCCGCGCAGCCGCTCGTGCGCCGCTCGTTCGACGAGCCGCTCCAGACCTACGACGCGAACGTGATGGGCACCGCGCACGTGCTCGACGCGCTGCGCGACTCGCCCGACGCGCGCGCCGTCGTGGTCGTGACGAGCGACAAGTGCTACGAGCCGCGGCCCGACGGGCGCCCCTGCCGCGAGGGGGACCCGCTCGGCGGCGCCGACCCGTACTCGAGCAGCAAGGCCTGCGCCGAGCTCGTGACGGCCGCCTACCGCAGCTCGTTCCCGGGCGGGCCGGCGATCGCGTCGGCCCGCGCGGGGAACGTGATCGGCGGCGGCGACTGGGCGGAGGACCGGCTCGTGCCCGACGCGATGCGCGCCGCGGCGGACGGCGGCGAGCTCGTCGTTCGCAACCCGGACGCGGTGCGGCCGTGGCAGCACGTGCTGAACCCCCTGGCCGGCTACCTCGCGCTGGCGGAGCGCCTCTGGGACGACCCCGGCGCGGCCGGGGCGTGGAACTTCGGCCCGGACCCGGGCGACGAGCTGCCCGTCAGCGAGATCGCCGGCCGCGTCTGCGACCTCTGGGGCGGCGGGCTCGGCTGGCGCGCCGAGCCCGACGGCGGGCCCCCCGAGACCGCCCTGCTGCGGCTCGACTCGTCGAAGGCGCGCGCGCAACTGGGCTGGACGCCGGCCTGGGACATCGACGCCGGCCTGCGGGCCACGGTGGACTGGTTCCGCTCCCTGCGCGACGGGGAAGACGCCGCCGCGGTGTGCGCGCGGCAGATCGCGGGGTATAACGGACCCTGACGGGCGCTAACCTCGCACGTCGAAGCAGCCGCGGGGGCGCCGAAACTTCCGCCCCGCCACACGTTTTCAGCTCTAGCTCGGTGATTCTCGAACGTCCCTGCCTAGCCGTCGTGCCCGCCTACAACGAGGCGGCGACGATCGGCGGCGTCCTCGACCGGCTCGGCGAGCACGCCCCGGAGCTCGACGTCGTGGTGATCGACGACGGCTCCACCGACGCGACCTGCCGCGAGGCGTTCGCGCGCGGGGCGCGCGTGCTGCGCCACCCGTTCAACCTCGGGATCGGCGGCGCCGTGCAGTCGGGGTTCAAGTTCGCCCTCGAGAACGGCTACCACTACATGGTCCAGGTCGACGCCGACGGGCAGCACGATCCCGAGCAGATCCGCCATCTCGTGAGCGAGATGGAGGAGCACCCCGAGATGGACGTGATCTGCGGCTCGCGCTTCCTCAAGGACCTCCAGTACGTCGGACCGGTCAGCCGGCGCGCGGGCATCCACCTGTTCGCCTTCGTGGTGTCGCGGATCGTCGGCCAGAAGGTCACCGACCCCACCTCGGGCTTCCGGCTCTACAACCGCCGCGCGATCGCGCTGTTCGCACGCGACTACCCGCACGACTACCCGGAGGTCGAGGCCGTCCTCGTCCTCCACTACCACCGGCTCCGCATGCGCGAGGTGGCGGTACGGATGTTCCAGCGCGGCGGCGGGCGCTCGTCGATCCGCTCGGGCAAGTCGGTCTACTACATGATCAAGGTGCTGCTGGCGATCTTCATCGGCCTGGCGCGCGCCAAGCCGGTCGTCGACCCGGGCGACGACGCGCCCGTCGCCGCGGCGCAGGGGATCTGATGGAGACCCGCGTCCAGGTCGTCGCCATCGCCGCCACCGCGGGGCTGTTCGTGATCCTGCTCGAGCTCGTGCGCCGCCGGCGGATGCTCGAGCGCTACGCGATCCTGTGGCTGTTCTGCTCGGTCGCGCTGCTCGGGCTGTCGGTCTGGAAGGGCCTCCTGACCGATTTGGCGCACGCCGTCGGGATCTTCTACGCGCCGTCCGCCCTGTTCGTGATCGCGTTCGGGTTCGTGCTGGTCCTGCTGCTGCACTTCTCCGTGGCGGTCTCACGCCTGGCCGAGCAGAACAAGGTGCTCGCCCAGCGCGTCGCGCTGCTCGAGGAGCGCCAGCGGGAGGCTCCGGCGGCGCCGCCGCCCGCGCAGCCCCCGCGCCGCTTCGCGGAGCCCGAGGAGCGGCGCTCGACCGAGACGGTGCCGCGGTGACGCCCGGCGGGCAGGTCGGCGAGCCGCTCCCGAGCTCGCTCGTCTCGATCGCGCCGGACACCGGCGAGTTCGCGGCCGTCTCCGACAGGTCGCTCCCGACCCCGCGCGAGATCCGCACGCGCGACATCCTCGGCATCCCGATCGCGATGACCGACTACGACCGCGCGATGGACGTGATGGACGGCATGATCGCCCGCGGCGAGCGCGGCTACGTGTGCTGCGTGGCGGTGCACGCCGTGATGGTCGCCGAGTCCGACCCCGAGATGCGGTCGGCGCTTCGGGGCTCGACTCTCACGGTCCCGGACGGGATGCCGCTGGTCTGGGCGGCCAACCTGGTGGGCGAGAACCTGCCGAACCGGGTCTACGGGCCGGAGCTGATGCGGCGCTACAACGAGCGCTGCCGCGACCGCGGGCATCGCGTCTGGCTGTACGGCGGGCGCGACCAGGGCTCGCTGGCGCAGCTCGCGCTGAACATGCACCACACCAACCCCGGCATCCGCGTCGTCGGCGGCTACTCGCCGCCCTTCCGCGCGCTAACGACCGCCGAGGAGGACGAGATCGCGCGGCAGATCAACGCGGCCAGGCCCGACGTGCTCTGGGTCGGGATCGGCGTGCCCAAGCAGGAGAAGTGGATGGCGCGGATGCGCGAGCGGCTCGACGTGCCGGTCATGTGCGCCGTCGGCGCGGCCTTCGACTTCCACGCCGGCCGGATCTCGCAGGCGCCGCCGTGGATGCAGAAGCGCGGCCTCGAGTGGACCTACCGGATCGCGCAGGAGCCGCGCCGCCTGCTGCCGCGTTACCTGTACTACAACCCCCGCTTCATGGGGGCGTTCGGCCGCCAGCTCGCGCGCGAGCGCCGCGGCTCCGTCCTCACGCCAGGCCGCGCCGGGCGGTAGTGGCCGGCTCGGCTCCGTAGCCGCGTGCCTCAGCTCACAGCGCGCCAGGAGCACCTGGTCGCGACCGTCGTGCTGGCGCTGATCCTGTGCGCGTACTTCCTGCCGGTCCTCGGCGGCGACCAGATCAGCCAGGGCCACCACCTCTACACGATGCGGCCGTGGTCCGCCGCCGCGCCGCCCGGCTTCGACTTCGTCTCGCGCGCCGGGGAGGGCGACCAGGCGTTCCAGTTCCGCCCGCTGCTGCACGTCGCGCGCGAGCAGGTCAGGGACGGCCACCTGCCGCTCTGGAACCCGTACAGCTACGGCGGCAACCCGCTGCTTGGCGACATGCAGACGGCGCTCGCCTACCCGCTCACCTGGCTCGCCTTCCTGCTCCCGGTCGACGACGCCTGGACGTGGATGTGCCTGATCAAGCTGCTCGTGGCCGGCCTGGGGGCGTACTTCCTCGCCCGCCGCTTCCGCGCCGGGCTGGGCGGGGGGCTGGTCGCGGGGTCCGTCTACATGCTCTCAGCGTCGATGATCTACTGGCTCCAGGCGCCGATCTCGAACGTCTACTCGCTCCTCCCGTGGCTGCTCCTGACGAGCGACCGGCTCTACCGGAGGCCCGGGGCGCCGCGCGCCGCCGCGCTGGCGCTGACCGCCGGGCTGGTGGTGCTCGGCGGCCACCCGGAGTCGTCGGTGCTGAGCGTCTCGGCCGCGGCGGTCTACGTCGGCGTGCTCGCCCTGCTCGACCGGGGACGGGCGGCGCGGGAGCGCGCCGCGGTCGTCGCGCAGTGGGTCGGGGCGCACGTGCTGGGCGCGGGGCTCGCGGCGGTCGCGGCACTGCCGTTCCTCGAGGCGTTCCAGGGCAGCCTGACCGAGTCGATCCACGGCACGGGCGCTCAGCACCTGCCGGCGTGGGCCGGGCTCGTGTGGGCGATGCCGGGGATCTTCGGCGACGGGCGACCGGCGGTCTACGGGTTCGACACGTACACGCCGATCGCGGCCTACGCGGGGGTGGTCACGCTGCTCCTGGCCGGGGTCGCCGCCGTGCGCCTGCGCCGTCACCCGGCGACCGTGGCGCTGGCGGCGGTGGCGGTCGTGGCGCTGATGCTCGCGTTCTGGATCCCGCCCGCGAGCTGGATCGCCGACGTGCTGCCGGTGTACTCGAAGAGCAACCTGTTCGGGCGGCTCAACTTCGTGGTCGCCCTGGTGCTCGCCGTGGGCGCCGGCGTGGGCGCCGCGTCGCTCCGGCGGCGGGCGCTGCCGCCGCGCGCCGCGGGCGCCGCGCTGGGCGTGCTGCTCGGCGCCGTGACTCTCTACATCCTGATCGACCACTTCACCGGCACGCTGTGGTCGCCGCGGTCGGTGGAGGTGGACGCGTTCGCGCGCTTCCTCGCCTTCGCGGCGCTCGGCGGGATCTGCCTGGCGGTCCTGGGCCGCGTGCGGCACCCGCTGGTGCTGGTGCTGCCGATCGCCGTGGTCGTCGCCGACCTGGCCTGGTTCCACGGCTACAACGCCGTCCTCCCCGAGCGCGATCAGGTCCCGCCGGCGACGCCGGCGCTGAAGGCGCTCGAGCGGCGGCCGGGGCCGTACCGGATCAACGTGATCCGCTCGCCCGACTCGCTGATGCTGCCGCCGAACACGTTCGCCAACTACGGCCTCGAGTCGGTCGAGGGCTACGACTACCCGCAGTCGCTGCGCTGGTTCGAGTTCTCGCGCGACGTCTTGGGGCACGTGGGGCCGGACGTCGAGCGGCGGCTGGCGCGGGGTGCCCCGAGCCGCGCCGCGCTGACCGCGCTCCGGATGATGAACGTGCGCTACCACGTGGCCGACCCGGGCACGCCGCTCCCGACCCCCGGGATGAGGACGCTCTACGACGGCGGCGACGCGCGGGTCTTCGAGGACCGCCACGCGCTGCCGCGAGCGTACGTGGTGCCGTACGTCCGGCACGCGACCCGCGACCAGGCGCTCCGCGCGCTGGCGGACGGGCGGCTCGACCCGTCCACGGAGGCGTTGGTGCCGAGGGACGCGACGGCGCCGGCCAGCCGCGGGGGCGAGGCGCACCTGCGGCCGGCGCACGTCGACTCGCCGTCCCCCGACGAGAGGCGGGTGCTCGTGGGGAACGGGGAGGGAGGCTGGCTGGTGCTCGCGGACGCCTACTCGCCGCACTGGACGGCGGAGGTGGACGGCCGTCCGGCGCGGGTGCGGCCGACCAACTTCGCGGCGATGGGGGTCCGCCTGGCGAGCGGCGGGCACGTGGTGACCTTCCGCCTCGAGCGCGGCAGCTTCCGGGCGGGGGCGGTCATCAGCGCGCTGGCGCTGCTCGTCATCGTCCTGCTATGGCTCGACGTCCCGGCGCGGGTCCGGCGCCGCACCGCTCGGCGGTAGGCTCGCCTCGTGGCTCCAACCGTCGCGATCGTGGGACTGGGCAGGATCGGGCTCCCGCTCGCGCTCTCGTTCGCCGACCGCGGGCATGACGTCGTGGGGGTCGACCGCGACCCGCGCGTGCTCGACCTCGTCGGCGAAGGCCGCATGCCGTTCCGGGAGACCGGTACGCAGGAGCTGCTCGAGCGCGTCGCCGAGGGCGGCCGGCTGCGCCTGACCGACCGGATCCAGGACGCCGCGGCGGCGGACTACGTGGTGCTCACGCTCGGCACCCCGACGCACGTGCACATCGAGATCGACGTGTCGCAGATCCGCGCCGCGGTCGACGACCTCCTGCCGCTGCTCCGCGAGGGGCAGACGATCATCCTGCGCTCGACCGTCGCGCCCGGGACGACGGAGTGGGTGGCGGGCTACGTCGAGCAGCGGCGCGGCCTGGTGGCCGGCGAGGACGTGTTCGTCGCGCACGTCCCCGAGCGGATCGCGGTCAACCACTTCCTCGAGGAGATCGCCACGCTGCCGTGCATCGTCGGCGGCGTGGGCGCCGGCTCGGGCGAGAGCGCGGCGCGCCTGTTCGAGGCGTTCGGGACCGAGATCGTGCAGACGACGCCGGTCCAGGCGGAGCTCGCGAAGATCTGGACCAACATCCTGCGCTACACCGAGTTCGCGCTCCCGAACCTGCTGATGATGGAGTGCGACCAGTACGAGGCGAACGTCTTCGACGTGATCGACCTGGTCAACCACGACTATCCGCGCGGCGGGATCGCGCGGCCGGGGCTGACGGCCGGGACCTGCCTGCGGAAGGACTTCGCGTTCTCCGAGGAGCGCTCGCGCTCGCCGGGGATGCTCCTGGCGGTGTCGCGGGTCCACGAGTCGGTGCCGCTGTTCCTCGTCGAGGGCCTCAAGCGCCGGCTGGGCGGGTCGCTGCGCGACTGCAAGGTGGCCGTGCTCGGGCTCGCCTTCAAGCGCGACTCGGACGACGTGCGCGACTCGCTGTCGACGAAGCTCATCCGGCTCTTGGAGCGCGAGCTCGCGGACGTCGCCAGGCACGACCCCCACGTCAGCGAGGGGACCGAGCCGCTCGACGCCGTGCTCGCCGGCGCCCGGGCGGTGGTGGTCGCGACCAATCACAGCGAGTACGACGACCTGCTTCCGCGCCTACCGGGGGACGCGATCGTCGTCGACCCGTGGAACGTGACGGGCACGGGCGACGTGTTCGCCCTCGCCGGCGCGCGCGTGCGTGCCTGACGCACGCCAGAAGCGGCTGACGCTCGTCGCCTGCATCCTCGGCAGCGCGATCGTCTTCATCGACGGGACCGTGGTGAACGTCGCCCTGCCGGCGATCCGCGAGGACCTGAACGCCGGGCTCGCGACCCAGCAGTGGGTGATGGAGGCGTACCTACTGATGCTCGGCTCGCTGATCCTGATCGGCGGCTCGCTGAGCGACCTGTTCGGGCGCCGGCGCGTGTTCACGATCGGCGTCGTGTCGTTCGGCGTGACGTCGGCGCTGTGCGCGGTCGCGCCGACCGCGGAGACGCTGGTGGCTGCGCGCGGGCTCCAGGGGATGGCCGGCGCGCTGCTCGTGCCGAGTGCGCTCGCGACGATCATCGACACCTTCCCCGAGGACGAGCGCGGCGCGGCGATCGGCTCGTGGACAGCCTGGGGCGGCGTCTCCACCCTGATCGGGCCGGTGCTCGGCGGAGTGCTGATCGAGGCGGCGTCGTGGCGGCTGGTGTTCGCGCTGTCGCTCGTGCCGGTGGCCGGAGCGCTCTACCTGATCCGGCGCTACGTGCCCGAGCACCTCGACCGCAGCGTGCACCGTCACGTGGACGTCGCCGGTGCGGTCCTCTGCGCGATCGGGCTGGCGGGGATCGTGCTCGGACTCATCGAGCAGCCGAAGCACGGCTGGGGCGGCCCGCTGGTGGCCGGTCCGCTCGCGATCGGGGCCGTCGCGCTCGTCCTCTTCGTCGCCCAGGAGCGCCGGGCGCGCGACCCGATGCTGCCGCTCGGGCTGTTCCGGCGGCGCAACTTCGCGATCGGGAACCTGGCCACGCTGGCGCTGTACTCGGGCCTCGGCGCGGCGACCTTCTTCCTCCCCGTCTACCTCCAGCAGGTCGCGGACTACCGGCCGGTGGAGGCCGGCCTGTCCCTCCTGCCCGTGACGATCGTGATGTTCGCCCTGTCGCGCCGCTTCGGCGCCCTCGCCGACCGCTTCGGGCCGCGGCTGTTCATGGCGGCGGGGCCGCTGGTGGCCGCCTGCGGGCTGCTCCTCCTGCTCCGGGCCGGTCACGACGCGCCGTACCTCTCGACCGTCTTCCCGGCGATGCTCGTGTTCGGGCTTGGCCTCTCGATCACGGTCGCGCCGCTCACGGCGGCGGTGCTGGCGGGCGTGGAGGACGAGCACGCCGGCATCGCGTCGGGGGTGAACAACGCCATTGCGCGGGTTGCCGGCCTGCTGGCGATCGGGGTGGTGGGCGCCGTCGTGGCGGCACAGTTCGGCGCCACCCTGGACGAGCGCGTCGCCGACGCGCGGCTCGACGGGAGCGCGCGGGCCGCCGTCGAGCGCGCCAGGTCCCGCCCGCTGACCGTGGCCGACGGCGCACCGGCGGTCCGCGCCGCCTCGCTCGACGCGTCGGTCGAGGCCTTCCGCGCCGGCATGGCCGCATCCGCCCTGCTCGCGGCGTTCGCGGGCCTGATCTCGGCCGTCGGGATCGAGAACCCCCGGCGCCGGCGTGCCTCGGAGTGCCCCGGCGGCGCGATCGTGGGAGCGAGCCGGGACCTGGGCCGTTCTCCCGTGCCCGCCGCGTCAGCGCCGACGTAAACAGCCGCAACAACGGCTGCCCGGACCGAGGTGGCACAGATTCCGTCAAGCATGTTGACGTTTTTCGTGCCACCTCCCTGGCTAGCCTTGCCGCCATGGCGCGTGTGCTCGTCACAGGCGGGGCCGGGACGATCGGGGCGGCGGTCGTGCGGCGGCTCGTGGCCGACCCCGAGTGGGAGGTCCGGGTGTCCGACCAGCGCGAGGCGCCCGCGTGGATGCGCGAGGCGTGCGAGACGCACGCCGGCGACCTGCGCGACGCTGGCGAGGCGCGCGCGGCCGCCGAGGGCTGCACCCACGTCATCCACCTCGCCGCGATCGTCGGCGGGATCGGCAACTTCCACCGCTACCCCCACACGCTGCTCGAGGCGAACACCGCGCTCTACAACGGCGTGTTCCGCGCCGCCCTGGACGAGCGCGTGGAACGGCTCGTGTACGTCTCGTCGTCGATGGTGTTCGAGCGGGCGACCGAGTTCCCGACCACCGAGGCGCACATCCGCGACACCGGCATCCCGGACTCCGCCTACGGCTTCTCGAAGCTCGCCGGCGAGGCGTACTGCCGCGCTCTGAGCGACGAGCACGGGCTGCCGTTCACGATCTGCCGGCCGTTCAACGCCTACGGGCCCGGCGAGATGCCGGCCGACGAGCCCGGTCTCGCCCACGCCGTGCCCGACCTGATCAAGAAGGTGCTCGACGGGCAGCGGCCGCTCCAGATCTTCGGCTCGGGACGCCAGACGCGAACCCTCACGCACGTGCGCGACATCGCCGAGGGGATCGTGACCGCGATGTCCCATCCCGCGGGCGAGAACGAGGACTTCAACATCTCGGCCCGCGAGGAGCTGACCGTCGAGGAGATCGCGCGCGCGATCTGGGAGGCGTGCGGCGAGCCGCCCGAGGCGTTCCTGCTCGAGCGCATGCCCAGCTTCGAGGTCGACGTGCAGCGGCGGTACCCCTCCGTCGAGAAGGCGCGCGAGCTGCTCGGGTTCGAGGCCCGCACCGGGGTCCGCGAGGGCATCGCGGAGACGGTCGCCTGGCTGCGCGAGGAACGCGCCGCGGCCGCGCACGCGTGACGGGCGGCGCCGCCTTCTACGACCGCGCGTACCGGGAGGCGGGCGATCGCGGCGCCCGCTGGCGCGAGCTGGGGGCGCGCGGTAAGGCGGACCACGTGGAGCGGCTCCTGCGGACGCGGCCCGAG
>DATENL010000188.1:0-7412 GCA_035275105.1 Thermoleophilaceae bacterium | reverse complement strand
CCCGGGGGTGGCGGCGCGGCGAGCGGCCGTCACGGCCGGCGGCACGCTGGTGGCGCGCGACCCGCGGGTCCGGATGGAGCGCGCCGTGCGCGCCGCCGAGAACCTCGGAGCGCTCTACGCCTCGATCAGCCCGCGGCGGATCGCGTAGCGCACCAGCTCCACGCGGTCGCGCATCCCCAGCTTGGCGAGCACGTTCGCGCGGTGCGACTCGACGGTCTTCTCGGAGACCTTGAGGATCTCGCCGATCTGCCGGTTGGTGTAGGCCTCGGCGATCAGCTTGACCACGTCCTGCTCGCGCGGGGTGAGCGGGTCGCGCGGCGCCTCGTCCCCGCGGCTGAGCCACTCCTTGACCAGGGTGCTCTGCGTGATCGCCGGGAGGTAGGGCTTGCCGGCGGACACCGAGCGGATCGCCTCGATCAGCTCCTCGTCGGCGGCGCGCTTGAGGACGTAGCCCGAGGCTCCCGCGCGCAGGGCGTCGAACAGGTAGCGCTCGTCGTCGTGCATCGAGAGCATCACGACCGCGGTGCGCGGCCGGCGCGAGCGGATCTCGCGGGCGGCCTGGATGCCGGTCATGCGCGGCATCGCCACGTCGAGGATCGCCACGTCGGGCTCCTCACGGAGCGTCGCGTCCACCGCGGCGACGCCGTCCTCGGCCTCCGCCACGACGGTCATGCCCTCCTGGCGCTCGATCAGCACGCGCAGCCCGGAGCGCACGATGCCGTGGTCGTCGGCGAGCAGGATGTGCAGCATCAGGACACCTGAAGGGTCAGGGCGGTACCGCCGCCGGGGCGCGAGGCGACGTCGAGGCGGGCTCCCACGAGCCGGGCGCGCTCGGCCATCCCCTTGAGGCCGATCCCGGCGCTCTCGGCCTGCGGGTCGAACCCGCGGCCGTCGTCTCGGACGCTGAGCTCGAGCCTGTGTCCGTTCACCGACATCTCCACCTCCACGTGTGTCGCACCGGCGTGCTGGGCGACGTTGGACAGGGCCTCCTGCGCGAAGCGATAGGCGGCGATCTCCTGGTCGGACTCGAGCTCGACCGGCTCGCCGCTCGTGCGGACGTCCGCGCTGATGCCGGTCTGGGCCGAGAAGCGGCGCACCTGGCTCACGATCGCCGACGTGAGCCCGTGGTCGTCGAGGGCCGTGGGGCGCAGCTGCCGGGCGAGCTTGAGGAGCTCGTCCATCGCCTGGTTCACGAGCCGCTTGACCTCCGCGAGCTCGTCCTCCACCCCGGCGGGCGCCGACTGGTTGAGCGCCTCGAGCCGGAGCAGGATCGCGGTCAGCGACTGGTTGACCTCGTCGTGGAGGTCGCGCGCGAGCCGGCGGCGCTCCTCCTCCTGCGCGCGCAGCACGAGCCGGCCGCTCTGACGGCGCTCGGCGTCGATGCGGGCGAGCATCCGGCGGAACGACGCGGCCAGCCGGTCGACCTCCTCGGCCGACTCCTTCGGCCCGGGCGCGGCGAGCTCACCGGGGTCGGCCGGGTCGATCGCCTCGATGTGCTCGATCAGCTCGTCGAGCGGCGAGAAGCGGCGCCGCAGCATCAGCATGTTCACGAGCAGGAACAGCACCATCGACAGCCCGAGCAGCCCGAACTGGATCCGGTCGTCGGTGAAGGCGAGGTTCAGGTGGGTCGCGGCGCTCGCGGCGAACAGCACCGCGACGACCATCAGGACGTTGGTCGCGATGATCTGGCCGGCGAGGGAATTTGGCTTGCTGCTGGCGCGCATACGCAAATGGGGTCTCCACCCCATATCGGCAGCTAGCCGCGTACCGACAATATGGACAGAGCTTGAGGGGTGCACAGAGCCAGCGCCCCGCCCCAAAGGGCAGCTCCGCAGCAGGGTTCTTGGGTCAGCGTCGGGGCGTCCGGTCGGGCGCCCCGACCGCATTCTCGGGGCCATTTTGCTGGCGTGAAAAGGCGCCGTCCTCGGTATACGTAGTGGTGTGAGGCGCGCCCTACTTGCGACCGTTGCCGCGATCGCCATGCTGGCGCTTCCGCAGGGGGCCGCGGCAGACGAGTGCAGTGTCCCCGCTTCGGGGTACGACCGCGGCGGCAGCCCGGGCTCCGGGGCGGCCAACGACCCGCTGTTCGCCAAGCAGTGGGGGCTGGGGCAGATCAAGGCGCCGGGCGCCTGGTCGCGCGGGGCGCGCGGGAAGGGCGTCACGATCGCGATCGTCGACTCGGGCGTGGACCTCGGCCACCCCGACCTGAGGGCCAAGCTGCGGCCCGGCGTCGACCTCGTCCGGAGCGGCGACGGGCTCAGCGGCCCCGGCTGCTCCGGTCCGCAGGACGAGAACGGTCATGGCACGCACGTGGCCGGGATCGCCGCGGCGATCACGAACAACGGGATCGGCGGAGCCGGCACCGCGCCCGGCGCGCGGATCCTCCCGGTGCGCGTCCTCGACAAGACGGGCGCCGGCGAGGAGAACGCCGTGAACGCCGGAATCCGCTGGGCCGCGTCGCACGGCGCGAAGGTCATCAACGTGAGCCTCGGCGGGGACGTCCCGCTGATCGGCAACCTGCCGGGTGCGAACGAGGGGACCGAGGCGGCCGTGGCCTACGCATTCTCCAAGGGTGCTGTGGTCGTCGGCTCGGCGGGCAACTCCACGGTGCCGCTGTGCGACTACCCGGCCGCGGCGTCGAACGCGGTCTGCGTTGCGGCCACCGACCGCAGCGGGAACCCGTCGTTCTACTCGAACTTCCCGATGAGCCCGAACGGCACGGTCGCGGTCCGAGCGCCCGGTGGCGCCGGCGACCTCTTCTTCTGCGAGAGCGACCAGGACATCTGGTCGACGATGTGGCCGAAGTCGGACGACGACGACTGCGGCGGCACGATCGACGGCTACGACACCCTCGCCGGCACCTCGATGGCGACGCCGTTCGTGTCGGGCGTCGCCGCCCTGCTCGCCGGCCGCGGGCTGACCGCCCCCCAGATCCTCCAGTGCCTGAAGGCGCACTCCTCGAACGGCGGCGGCTACGACCCGGTCTTCGGCTACGGGATCGTGGACGCGGCGGCCGCGACCGGCGCCTGCAGCCCCCGAACGCCTCCGTTCCATGGCCGGCACGTGTCGGTCACGCTGCTGAAGAAGGCGCGCGAGCAGATCGCGGAGGACGGCCGCATCAAGGTCACCGTGAAGACCGACACCGCCGTGAAGGTCAAGCTGCGCGCGGCCGTCGTCCGCGGCGGAACCTCGACGACCGGCGCCAAGCGCACCGTGACGATGCGGCAGGCCGGCAAGCGCACCGTCTCGCTGAAGCTCAGCGACAAGGCCCGTCAGGCCCTGTCCCGCAAGGGCGAGGCGAAGGTTCGCGTGACCTACAGCGGCGGCGGCGAGTCCGGCGTCGCGAAGACCTCGGGCTGACACAGCAGGACCCGCCCGCCGGGCCGCGAAGAACCCACGCCATGGCAAGCGTGGAGGTGTCCCGAACACTGGTGAAATCGCCGCCGGAGCTCTGGGAGGAGCTCCAGGGGGAGCGGCTGAACGAGGCGCTCGGAGGGGCGGAGGTCCAGCCCCGGGAGCCGGAGCGGTCGCTGTCGTGGACGGCCGAGGACGCCCGCGGCACGGCGGTGCTCGAGCCGTCGAGCTGGGGGACCAAGGTGACCCTGACGGCCGAGGTCGAGGAGCAGGTGGCCAAGCTCGGGCTCTGGGAGCGGATGCGCGGCATGACCCCGCCGCCGCCGAAGGCGCCCCGGATCGAGCGCGCCCTCGAGGGTTTGCTCGACGACCTCGGGCAGGCGCACAGGAAGCCGTTCACGCGGGACTCGTAGAATCCCGCGCCCGGTGCGCCAGAAGTTCCCAGAGACATACGAGGAGAAGCTGGCCCAGCTCCAGGAGCTGCGCGAGCAGGCGATCCACTCGGCGTCCGAGCAGGCCGTCGAGAAGCAGCACGCCAAGGGCAAGCTGACCGCGCGTGAGCGGATCGAGAAGCTGCTCGATCCCGGCTCGTTCGACGAGGTCGACACGTTCGTGCGCCACCGGACGTTCGACTTCGAGATGCAGAAGAACCGCCCCTGGGGCGACGCCGTGGTGACGGGCCACGGCACGATCGACGGCCGCCGCGTCTGCGTCTTCTCGCAGGACTTCACGGTCTTCGGCGGCTCGCTCGGCGAGGTGATGGCCGAGAAGATGGTGAAGATCATGGACCTGGCGGCCAAGATCGGCTGCCCGGTGATCGGCATCAACGACTCCGGCGGGGCGCGGATCCAGGAGGGCGTCGTCTCGCTCGGCGCCTACGGCGACGTCTTCGTCCGCAACGTCCAGTGCTCGGGCGTGATCCCGCAGATCAGCCTGATCATGGGCCCCTGCGCGGGCGGCGCGGTCTACTCCCCCGCCATGACGGACTTCATCTTCATGGTCAAGGAGACCTCGCACATGTTCATCACGGGCCCCGACGTGATCAAGACCGTGACGGGCGAGGAGCCGACGTTCGAGGAGCTGGGCGGCGCGATGACCCACAACACGAAGTCGGGCGTCGCGCACTTCGCCGCCGACAACGAGGAGCAGTGCCTCGAGGACGCGCGCTACCTGATGTCGTTCCTCCCGGAGAACAACCTGGACATGCCGCCGCGGGTCGAGCCGACCGACGACCCGGACCGGATGGACGAGGAGCTCGACCACGTCGTCCCGGACAACCCGAACAAGCCGTACGACATGCGCGACGTCGTTGGGCACGTGGTCGACGACGGCGAGTTCTTCGAGGTGCACGAGCACTTCGCCAAGAACATGATCGTCGGCTTCTCGCGCCTCAACGGGTATCCGATCGGCGTCGTGGGCAACCAGCCGGCGCAGCTCGCCGGCGTGCTCGACATCGACGCCTCCGAGAAGGCCGCGCGCTTCGTGCGCTTCTGCGACGCCTTCAACATCCCGCTGCTCACGTTCACCGACGTGCCGGGCTTCCTGCCGGGCACGAGCCAGGAGTGGGGCGGGATCATCCGCCACGGCGCGAAGCTGCTCTACGCGTTCACCGAGGCGACGGTCCCCAAGCTCACCGTGGTCACGCGGAAGGCGTACGGCGGCGCCTACGACGTCATGAACTCGAAGCACATGCTCGCCGACTTCAACTTCGCGTGGCCGACGGCGGAGGTCGCCGTGATGGGTCCCGAGGGCGCGGTCAACATCATCTTCCGCCGCGACATCGCCAAGTCGCCGACTCCCGACGAGCGCCGCGGCAAGCTGATCTCCGACTACAAGGCGCGCTTCGCCAACCCGTACTCGGCGGCGGAGCGCGGCTACATCGACGACGTGATCGTGCCGCACGAGACGCGGCCGAAGCTGATCCGCGCGCTCGAGACGCTGCGGACCAAGCGCGTGCCGCGGCCGAAGCGCAAGCACGGGAACATCCCGCTCTGAGCTCGCGCAACGTGCAGACCGTGCGCGACGGCTACGACGCCGTCAGCCGCGGCGAGCCGGAGGCGGCGTTCGCGATGCTCGCCGACGACGTGACCTGGGACGGCGCGCCGGGCGTCGAGGGCTGTCGCACGCGCGCCGAGGTCGAGGAGACGCTGCGCGCGCGCTCGGGCCTGCGGATGAGGGTCGAGGAGCTGGCGGACGCCGGCAACAAGGTCCTCGTCTGCGTGCGGGTGGCCGCCGGTGAGATCGGCGGCGACGGGGAGCCCGACCCCTATCGCGGGCGCGAGCAGTTCTTCAACGTGATCACCCTGCGCGACGGTCGCGTCACGCGGATCGAGGACCACCTCGACCGCACCGCCGCACTCCGCGCGGCCGGCATCGACCGCTAGCGGTCGGCCGCCCCCAGCACCATCGCCACCGCCAGCTCCTCGGCGCGGTCGGGCGCTAGGCCGCGCAGTCGCTCGAGCGAGCGCCAGGTGTGGAAGTCGATCGTGTGGCCGATCGCGGCCATCAGCAGCTCTCGCCGCCGCCCCCGGACGCCCCAGCCGGCCGCCAGGATCTCGACGACCATCTCCATGTACGCGCGGACGTCGGCGATCGTCTCGGCGAGCACGGGCATGGCCTCGGCGTCGCGGCGGATCTTGGCCATCATCGCCTCGTCGCTGCGGTAGTAGGCGTAGAAGGCGGCGACGGCCGCGCGCAGCCGCTCCACGGGGTCCGCGATCGAGGGCCACGGCGACGGATCGGGCGCCGGGTGGCCCGCGCGCCAGTGCGCGGAGCACGCGCGGAGCAGCGTGCGCTCGTCCGGGAAGTGGCGGTAGACCGTGAGCCGCTGCACGCCCGCGCGCTCGGCGATCGCGCTGATCGTGGTGTTGGCGGGACCGACCTCGCGGTGCAGCTCGACCGTGGCCGCCGTGATCCGCCGCCCCGTCTCCGCCTCCAGTTGCGCGCGGCGCGTTTTCGTGTATTCTCGCTTTCGCTGAACAGTCATGTACATCGAATATACATCAAGGAGAGGACGATGACGGCCACCCAGAACGAGCAGCTTCTCGGCCCGGACGGAGGCGAGACGGTCTTCCTCGGCGGCCTCGGCGTGCGCTTCATGATCGACGCGGAGAAGGCCGGCGGCGGGATCTCCCTCGTCGAGCACCCGATCGCGCCCCGCACCCTTGCGGCGCCGCTGCACAGGCACGCGAACGAGGACGAGTACTCCTACGTGCTCGAGGGCCGCGTCGGAGTCCAGCTCGGCGACGAGGTGCTCGAGGCCGGTCCCGGCGAGCTCGTCTTCAAGCCGCGCAACCAGTGGCACGCGTTCTGGAACCCGGGCGACGAGCCGGCGCGGCTGCTCGAGTTCATCTCGCCGGGCGGCTTCGAGCAGTACTTCGCCGACATCGCTCCGCTACTGCCGCCCAACCGGGAGGAGCCCGACTTCGAGGCGCTGGCCGCCACCCAGGCGCGCTACGGCCTGGAGATGGACTTCGAGTCGATCGAGCGGCTGAGCCGCGAGCACGGCCTGACCGCGCTGGAGTAGCAGGGATGCAACAAGTGGCCTGGCCCCTGTTGCACACGCAACAGGGGCCAGGCCACTTGTTGCACTCACGCGCGGTCCCCAACGAGCGCGCGGCAGATCGCCAGGTCCTGGATCGCCAGGCCGGTCGAGTCGAACAGCGTCACCGCCTCGTCGCTTGGCCGGCCCGGCGCCTCGCCCGTCAGCACGGCGCCCAGCTCGGTCACGTCCTCGCGCGCGACGACGCCGGCCTCGACCGCGTCGGTCAGCTCGCCGCCGTGGCTCGCCTGCGCCCATTCGTCGCAGAAGAGCGCGCAGCGGCGCACCGCGTCGATCTCGGCCTCGGCCTTGCCGGCGGCGTCCGCGCCGAGGAACGACAGGTGCGCGCCCGGCCGCAGGTCGCGCTCGCGTACGACCGGCTCCGCGCCCGGCGTTACGCACGTGACCACGTCGCACGCGAGCGCGTCCTCGAGCGACCCGGCCTCCCAGCCCAGCTCGCCGGCGAGGGCGCCGGCGCGGTGGGCGCCGAGCAGCGCCAGGCAGATCGCCAGGTCCT
>DATENL010000187.1:0-11188 GCA_035275105.1 Thermoleophilaceae bacterium | reverse complement strand
CGACCTCGAGCGCGCCGCCCGCTGCGTCTTCGTCAGCGAGACCACGCGCCGGCGCGCCGCCGCTGCGGGTGTCCGGCCGGCCAGCGTCGGCATCGCCCATGGCGGGATCCCGGTGGACTTCATCGGACCGGCGCCCGAGCGCGAGTGGGACTGGGACCTGCTCTACGTCGGCCGTCTCGACCCGCGGAAGGGCGTGGACACGGCGGTCGAGGCGCTGGAGCATCTCCCGGACGCCGCGACGCTCAGGCTGGTCGGCGGCTGGGACGAGCGTGAGGAGCGGCGGCTCCGCGACCTGGCCGCCGCCCGCGGCGTCGAGGCGCGAGTGCGCTTCGACGGGCAGCGCTCCCGCGACGAGGTGAAGGCGGCGTACGACGACGCGGATCTCGTGATCTTCCCCGTCGTGTGGGAGGAGCCGTGGGGGCTCGTGCCGATCGAGGCGATGGCCCGCGGCCGTCCGGTAGTCGCGACGGGGCGCGGCGGGTCGGGCGAGTACCTGCGCGACGGTGAGAACGCGCTGCTGTTCGAGGCCGGCGACCCCGAGGGGCTGGCGCGCGCGGCGATGCGCATCGCCCAGGACGCCGGCCTGCGGCGGCGACTGCGCGAGGGGGGCCTCGAGACCGCGCGCCGCCACACGGAGGACGGCTACAACGACGCTGTGCTCAGGGAGCTGCTGGCGGCAGCAGGCGAAGGATGAAGTGCATCCGCTTCTCGAACACGAGGTTCGCGGGCGGCGGATAGAGCCCGAGCCGCCGGCGCTCCTCGTCGACCCGCAGGCCCAGCCCCCCGAACGCCGCTCGCCACTCCGCCTGGGACCAGAAGAGATAGGGAAGCGGGACGCCGTGGCGCGCGTTGCCGACCCAGTCCATGAACCGCAGGGTCGCGTCCGACAGCGGCCCGAGCGGCGTGACGTCCTTGAGCACGATCGCGCGGCGCGCCACCCGCGCGACCTCCGAGAGCAGCACGTGCGGGTCCTCGGCGTGGTGGAGGACGTCGCACATCATCACGACGTCGACCTCGCCATCCCCGTACGGGATCGAGAGGCCGTCGAACTCCTCGACGGGTATGTGCGTCGCGCCGCGGGCGGCGATGTCAATGCCGCGCACGGTCACGTCGGGGCGGCGCTCGCCCACGAGCGAGCCGATCAGCCCGTCGCCGCAGCCGACGTCGAGCACCTCGGCGCCGGCGGGCATCATCTCCGCGAGATGGCGGCTGAGCACCGTCACCCGTCGCGTGTGCACGTAGCCCCCGTGCACCCTGTCGAGCACGCGCCCCATCAGCTCGGCCGGAGCCGCGTCCAGGCCGCCACGCACCCGACCGCGGCGAGCATCACGAGGAAGGGGTCGATCGGCGCCCTGTAGCGGGGGAGGCCGTAGATGGCGAGCGCCGGGAGCAGTAGGAGGAGGGGCGCCAGCCAGACGAAGACAGGCGCCCTGCGCGCGCCTCTCGCCTCCGCCACGGCGCCCAGCAGCGCGAGCGCGAGCACGAGGTAGAGACTCCCGAGCCAGACCACCTTCGAGTCGAGCCGGCCGACGCCCAGGGCCTCGAGCTCGAGCGCCTGGAGGTCGGTCCCGAACGGTCCCGCGCGCTCGAAGTCGAACACGCGGAGCAGGTTCCACGCCGCCGTCTCGACGACGTATCCGGGGTGGTCGCGGATGTAGCGCGTCGCTCGATCGGACAGCAGGCCGACCAGCTCGGCCTCGTCCAGGTCCCGCCGAGCGAGCGCGCGTCGGTAGCTGCGCAGCTCGTTCGGGGCGAACGGCTGACCGGGGTGCTGGGCGCGCGCACGGGACTCGGGACTGTACGTGCCCGACAGGGCATAGCCGGCCCCGGTGCCCAGGCCGACGAACCGGTCGAAGACGATCGTGTTGCGGACCACCCAGGGCGCGAGCGTGAGCGCCGCCGCGAGGGCGAGCACGACCGGGGGGCGCAGCGACGCGCGGGCCAGCAGCGGCCGTCCCGTCCAGACGCCGACCGCGAGCGCCGCCACGAGGAGCAGGCCGTTGGTCCTGGTGAGCACCGCCAAGCCGCACAGGACCCCGGCGGCCGCGGCCCACCGCAGGCGGGCGTCGTCGCGATATCGGAGGACCGCGAGCACGGCCGCGAGCGCCAGCGGCAGGAACAGCAGCTCGGACAGCAGGGACGCGCTCAGGAACGCGAGCGGCGGGAACACCGCGGCGATCCAGCCGGCGACCGTTGCCACGCGCGGACCCCAGACCCGCGCCGCGATCAGATACACGAGCAGCACGGTGACGACCCCGAGGAGCGCGCCGAGGACGCGTTCGGCGGTCAGGCCGCCGCCCAGCGTCTGCACGACCGCCAGGGCGACCGGATACCCGGGCGGCCTGAACGCCGTCGGCCCCTCGGTGCCGAGCTGGGGGCGGGGGTACCCGTGGCCGTCCGCGATCGAGGCCGCGTGACGGTGGAAGTCGCCGGCGTCGAAGATCGGGACGAAGTCCGGCGTCGCCACCATCACCGCGATCCGAACGAGCAGAGCGACGCCGAGGATCGCGAGCAGCGGTTTCGAGCCCCGGAGGCGCACGCGGCGCGGGAGGTTAGGCTCTCGCCGCATGGAGAGCGCCGCCGACCCCCGGGTCGAGATCCAGACGAGCCTGGAGGCGGCCTCGAACTACAACCGCTGGATCGGCGACCAGGCACGCGCGGTCGTGGGCGGGCGCGTGCTGGACGCCGGCTGCGGCTCGGGCAACATCACGAGCCAGCTGCTCGACCGCGACCAGGTGGTGGCCGTGGACGTCTGGGACGACTTCGTGGCGACGATGGCGGAGCGGTTCGGCCACGCCCCCAACCTCGCGGTGCACCAGTTCGACCTCGCCGACCCGGAGATGACGGAGGCGCTCCTCCAGTACGACCTCGACAGCGCGATCTGCGCGAACGTGCTCGAGCACGTCGAGGACCACCGGGCGGCCCTGTCGAACATCGCCGGGGCGCTCCGGCCGGGATCGCCGATCTTCCTTCTCGTGCCGGCGTTCATGCTCCTCTATGGCGAGCACGACCGCGCGGACCACCACTTCCGCCGCTACACGAAGCGGATGCTGCGCGACACGGTCGCTCCGCTGCCGCTCGAGATCGAGTCGAGCCGCTACATGAACCTGCCGGGCTTCTTCGCGTGGCTGCTGCTCGTGCGCCTGATGCGCAGGACGCTCGACGAGAGCAAGATCGGGCTCTACGACCGGGTGATCCCGGGCATCAGGTGGGTCGAGGAGCGGATCCGGCCGCCCTTCGGCCAGACCCTTGTGGCGGTGCTGCGGACCACGCGGTGACCCGACCCCCGGTCCCGGGTGCACCGGGCGCGGTCATCTCGCAGAGCGGCGAGCTGCGCTCGGCGCGGCTCGAATCGATCCGGGCGGTCGCGGCCCTCGCCGTCCTGTTCGGCCACGCGTCGTATGCGCTGCCGCTGAGCACCCCGGAGGGCCTCCGGACCGGAATGGCCGGTGGACTCCTGGGGGTCGACCTCTTCTTCGTGCTGACCGGCTACCTGCTGTTCTGGCCGTTCCTGAGAGCGGCCACGAGCGGCGACCGGGTGGACCTGGGCCGGTACGCGCTCAACCGTGCAGTGAGGGTCCTGCCCCTCTACTACTTCGTGGTCGTGGTGCTCCTGGTGGTGCAGCACGGGGGCGGCACGTTCGAGCAGTGGTGGCGCTTCGGGCTGTTCGCCGAGAACTTCTCCGACACCACGCTCGAGAAGGTCGACGCGCCGATGTGGTCCCTGGTCGTGGAGATCCACTTCTACGCGCTCCTGCCGTTGCTCGGGCTGCTCCTCGCGCGCACGGCGCGTCGGGGCCTCGCGTTCGGAGTCGGCCTGGTCGCGATCCTCGGGATCGCGAGCCTGGTCTCGTGGCAGGCGCTCGTCGTCGGCGATCCCGAGCCGCAGGACCAGTGGAAGTTCTCGCTGCCGGGCCGCTTCTGGCTGTTCAGCGCGGGCATGTTCGTCGCGTTCGCGCGCCTCGCGTGGGCCGAGCGCCGGCCGGCGTTCCTCCGCGGGTGGGGGGCCTCGCCCGCGGTGTGGTGGATCGCCGCCGTCGGGCTCTGGGCGGTCGCCGCGTGGCACCCCCAACTCGAGGCGCTGACCGCCCCCGCGGGCTTCCTGCTAGTCGGCTCCTGCGTTCTCCTCGGCGCAGCGTCGGACCCGGTGACGCGCACGCTCGACTGGAGGCCGCTCGCGTTGATCGGCGTGGCCTCGTACAGCCTCTACCTCTGGCACGTGCCGGTTCTCGCGGCGTTCATGAACGAGAGCCTCACCGACTTCAGCCTGCCGACCCGTGGGACGAACCCGGCGCTCGTAGCGACGGCTGGGATCGGCGTCTCGATCGCGATCGCCGCGGCGAGCTACGCCCTGATCGAGTCGCCGTTCCTCCGGCTACGTCGCCGGTGGGCTCGAGGCACCGCTCCCCAGCGCGACAGCGCGTAGCCGTCGCCGTCGGAGGGCGGCCCAAACCAGGCCGCCGCCGATGATGGCGAGGGAGATCAGCGTGAGCGCCGCTCCGACGGTGACCGACAGCGGCCGGTACCGGAACGAGACCGTGTGGGTCCCGGGGGGAACCCGAACCGCTCGAAAGGCGGCGTTGGCCGCGACTATCGGGGCGTCGCGGCCGTCGACCTTCGCGCTCCACCCGGGGTAATGGGTGTCCTGGAGCACGACGTAGCCGCGAGTCAGCGCGCTCAGGTGGACCTCGACCTCCGTCGGACCCCGGTCCGCGATCGTCGCGGGCGAGGGAGGCGGCGCATCGGCCCGCGCGGGAGGCGGGCTGCCTTCGATCACCGGGCGCCGCTCCAGGGTCGAGCGCGTGGACGCCACCGTCAGGCGGAGCGCCTCTCCCTCGTCACGGGCGTGCTGCCACCCGTACGCGACCCACGCCCGCGGCAGCGCGGACCGGTTCTCGAAGACCCGCTGCCCCGACTGCTCGGAGACGACGCGGAAGCCGGGCCAGGACGGCGGGCCGGTCCCGTCGTCGATCAGGTAGCGCGCGGCGAAGACGTCCAGGAGCTGCGGGACGCGCGGACGGCGGGGCTCGACCAGGTTGCGGCCGAGCTGCACGAACGCGGACCCGTCGAGCGCGCGATAGAGCTTCGTGTGTCGCCTGAGAGCGGGCAGGTCCGAGCCCCTCACGTCCCGCAGGCCGTAGAGGATCGCCGCGTTCGGCCGGAACGCGAGGTTGGACGCCGCCATCCGCGCGCTGCCCTGCAGCGTCCGCACAGCGCGGATGGCCGCCGGCTCGGGCGTGGTCAGACGCTCGTCGACGGCCGGGTGGTAGCCGAAGTTGACGACCACCAGGTCGACCGCGGTCAGCGCCACGAGCACCCACGCGATCCGAGCGCGGAGCCGCGGGCGGAGGACGACGGCGGCGACCACCGCGCACGCAGCGCCCGCCGCGATCGCCCACCGCAGGGCGGACGTAGTGGAGGCGAGCTCGAACGACGGGGTGCCGTCCTTGAGGTCGGGGAGCTGCTGCACGGCCGCCCCGACGTCGCTGAAGCCGGGCGACACCAGCTGCACGAGCAGCGGCACCACGGCGGCGCCGGCCATCACCGCCAGGATCCGCCGCCTGCCAGGCGCGTCGGAGGCGAGCAGCCGGTGCAGACCGTACGCCGCGAGCACCGGTCCCGCGAAGACCGCGGGCCAGACGAACCAGTGGAGCACCATGATCGAGAAGACCGGCAGCTTCCCGACGAGCGAGTTGACCGGGCCGGCGAGCACGATCGCGAGCGAGATCGGCACCGTCGCCGCGAAGAACCACATCGTGCGGCGCCGGGGCACCGGCGCCGCACCACGCGCGAAGAGGCCCCCGATCGCGACGAGGAGCGGGAGGGCGCCGATGTAGAGCGCCCGCGCCGGATAGCTCAGCTCGACGCCGTGGAGCTCCGGTCCCTTGTCGGAGCGCCCCCAGCGGTCCGGGAAGACCGAGCCGAGGAGGATCCGCGCGTCGTCGCCGTTCGTGGCACGCTCGATCTCGGTGGACTGCCCCAGGGCTTCGAGGAACGGCACCGTGACGATCGCGCTGACCCCGACGGCGAGGACGGCGGCGGCCAGGACCAGGGCCGCCCGTCGCCTGAGCGCCGGCGGCCGCAGCCGGCCGTCGCGCCGGAGGAGCACGAGCCGCATCGCTGCGTACGCCCCGAGATAGAGCGCCATGACGAACCCGCTCTCCGGGTGCCCGCCGAGCAGGACCGTCCCGGCGCCGAGTCCCAGCAGGAGCGCGGGCGCGACGCCACCCGTCCGGCAGAGCCTGTCGAGGGCGATGAGGAGCCACGGCAGGAAGCACCACATGTTCGCTTCCGGGTGCTCCAGGAACGCCACGAAGCCCGTCCCGAGGGCGAAGGCGAGGCCGCCGATCGTGGCGGCCGGCCGAGCCAGGCCGAGCATCCGGCAGAAGAAGTAGGTGCCGAAGGCGGCGATGAGCAGCTTCAGCGCGGCGCTGATCGCCAGCGCGTCCCAGAACGGCAGGACGTATGCCGGCGACTGGAGCGGGCTCAGGACCGCAGCCTGCTGCGAGGCAAGGAGCGGCCGGCCGGCGCCGGCGCTCGGGTTCCACGTGGGGAGCTCGCCCGCGCGAATCGCCTGCCGCGCGGCGAAGAGGCCCGGCTCGAAGATGTCGGTCGGGTCGCGTAGCCCCGGGTTCGACGGGGTCGCCAGATCCGCGGGGCGCTCGGCCGCCCACGGGGCCGAGAAGAGGTTCATGTCGCGTGCGGTGAGGACCTTCCCGCCGATGAGCGCGGGCCAGAGCAGCAGCACGACGGCGGCCACCAGTACGACGCCCGCCGCTACGTCCGCCCTGCGCGACCGCAGCACTAGCGGCCGCGAGTGCCGAGGATGCTCACGAAGAAGCTCGCGAAGATCGTCTGGACGGCCAGCGCGGTCAGGGTGGAGCCCGGGATCACGAGCCGCATGGTGTCCGCGTAGTCGAGCGGCCCGAAGTCGACCGAGCTCCACTTGAGGATCGCGGCCACCAGCAGTCCGATGCCGGCCACGAGGGCCAGGGCCGCCAGCACGAGCCCGCGCTCGAGGTTGATCAACCCGAAGAAGCGGAGCCAGCGCGGGTCCTGGGGCACCGTCGCCTCAGCGAGCGCGAGCGTCTTCGTGAAGATCGCGAAGAGGATCGCCTGGTAGCCGCAGAGGATCGACATGCTCGCGAAGAGCAGCGTGTGCGCGCCGAGTGTCGCATCGCCGATCGTCACCTCCGGCAGCGCCAGCGCGTAGCCGACGAGGCCCAGCAGCACGGCGACGGCGCCCGGTACCAGGAACAGCCAGCGCGGGCTGTACACGAGGAAGAAGCGGAGCGTCCGCCAGCCGTCGCGGAACGTGCGCAGGTGGGGCGCGTGGGTCTTGCGCCCGTCGGGATGGAGAGTGATCGGGACCTCGGCGATCGGCACGTTGTGCCGGGTCGCCTGGATGATCATCTCGGTGGCGAACTCCATGCCGCCCGCGCGCTGGCCCAGACGGAGCCAGAAGTCCTTGGTGAAGCCGCGGAAGCCGCAGTAGATGTCGCTGACCGGCGCCTTGAACCAGCTGCGCGCCATGCGCGAGAACATCGGGTTTCCCCACCTCCGGTGGAGGAACGGCATGGCGCCGGGCATCACGCGCCCGCCGCCCGACTCGAGCCGGCACCCCTGCACGAGCGGATAGCCCTCCCGCAGCTTCTCCACGAACTTGGGCAGCTCGAGGAAGTCGTAGCTGTCGTCGGCGTCGCCCATGACCACGTACCGCCCGCGGGCGGACCTGATCCCGCCCATGAGCGCCTCGCCGTAGCCCTTCTCCTCGACGGCCACGACGCGCGCGCCCATGCTCTCGGCGATCTCCTGCGAGCCGTCGGTCGAGCCGTTGTCGGCGACGACGATCTCGCCGTCGATCCGCTCACGTGCGAAGACGGTGTGGACCTTCCCGAGGCACGTGGCGAGGGTGTCGGCCTCGTTGAGGCACGGGATTACCACCGAGAGTTCGAGCCCGCCGTTGTCCATCCCCGCGCGGGGCGATTGTAAGGTGCCGCTCCTCATGGAGCGGCAGGACGGACCCACGCGCGACGAGCTCGAGCAGGCAATCGGCCGCGAGTGGTACCACACGATCGAGCTCGCGCCCGGGGTGGTCACGCCCGGCTGGTTCGACACACGCGCGGTCGTGCCGGACCTACCGTTCCCCGCCTCGCTCGAGGGCAAGCGCTGCCTGGACGTGGCCACGTTCGACGGCTTCTGGGCCTACGAGATGGAGAGCCGCGGCGCGAGCGAGGTGCACGCGATCGACGTTCTCGATCCGAACGGCTGGGACTGGCCGGTCACCTCGGCACAGGAGACGCTCGAGGCGATAAACCGCCGCAAGGAGGGAGGCGTGGGCTTCAAGGTGGCGCACAGCGCACTCGGGTCCGGCGTGACCTTCGAGGAGCGCAGCGTCTACGACCTCGACCCTGACGAGGTCGGCGAATTCGACTTCGTCTACGTGGGGAGCCTGCTCCTGCACCTGCGTGACCCCGTTCGGGCGCTGGAGCGAGTGCGGTCGGTGTGCCGCGGTCAGCTTCTACTCGTCGACAACATCCATCTCCCGCTGACGATCCTGCATCCGCGCCGTGCCGTCGCCGACTTCGACGGCGACGGCCGCCCATGGTGGTGGAAGGCAAACGTGGCCGCGCTCGTCCGCATGCTGCGCGCTGCGGGCTTCGAGCCCGACGCCCCGCCGCGGCGGATCTACATGCCCGCGGGGCGCGGCCATCCGAGTCGGCGGTCGCTGCGTCCGCGGATGCTGAGGACTGCGGAGGGACGGCACATCGCCCTGACGGCGCTGCGCGGCGACCCGCACGTCGCGATCCTCGCTCACCCCGTCGGCTAAGGCTTCGCCAGCTCCTCCGGCTCCTGCCCCGGTGGTCCGAAGTACTCGATCGGACGGGCCGGGGCACCGACGGCGACCGTGTACGCGGGGATGGGGCGCGTGACGACCGAGTTGGCCCCGACGAACGCCCGCGTCCCGATGCTGGCCATGATCGTGCACTTCGTGGTCGTTACCGCGTCGTCCTCGATCCTCACCTCGTTGAAGTCGTAGCCCTGCTCGAGCATCGGGCGCGTGATGTCGCGGAAGCGGTGCTGCCCGTCCAGCACGAGCGTCGTCTGCCCGAACTGGCAACGCTCGCCGATCTCGATCACCGTCGAGCACTGGATCAGCGACGAGTACGTGAACGTCGAGCCGTGGCCGATGATCACGCGGCCGTTGCCCCCGATCTCGCATCTGAAGTCGCGCCGAAACTCGACGCCGTCGCCGACGATGAAGGCGCCCTGGCCCGGCAGGTGGAGGCTGAACCCCGGGCCGAGGTAGACGCCGCGTCCGAAGCGCACCTCAGCGTGCGGGTGGCGCAGGAGCACCCACTGCTTCCGCAGCCACGACATTACGAGCGGGCCACGGTCATAGCCGATGGACCACGGCAGCCAACGCAGGAAACCACGGACGTCAGGCATGGCCTGAAGGTACATCGCCCTCTGCCCATG
Source organism: Thermoleophilaceae bacterium (assembly GCA_035275105.1). GTDB lineage: Bacteria > Actinomycetota > Thermoleophilia > Solirubrobacterales > Thermoleophilaceae > AC-37. The sequence continues at coordinate 1,708 of DATENL010000187.1, read as the reverse complement.
CGGCGAGGAACGACGGCGCCAGCCGCTGTAGGTAGTGGCGGTTCGCGCGCCGCTCGACAGCATGCCGTACGCGGCCGGGGCGCCTGGGCACGACGTCGACGACGAGCGGCCAGAACCGCGAGGCCGGCGGCTCGGCCTGGGCTCGCTCCATCTGGCCGCGGAACCACGGCTCGAACCAGTCGTGCTTCGACTTCATCAGCCGCTCGGCGCGCCCGCGGCTCTCGTAGCGGCGGCGCACGGCGTCCCAGTCGTACGCGTGGCGGTGCTCCGCGACCGCGCCAGGCTCGTACAGGACGCGCACGCCGCGCTCGTGCATCCGCCACGCCATGTCGAGGTCCTCGTAGTCGAACACGAAGTCGGGGTCGAAGCCGCCGGCAGCGAGGAAGAACTCGCGCTTGAGCGAGACGTTCGACGAGTAGAACCGCGACCAGCCGACGTCGCGCTCGCCCTGCTCGTCGAGCAGCCGGTACTCGAACAGCGCGCACGACCACTCGAGCCAGCGGTGGAGCCTGTCGCGCGGCACGTCGGCGTGCCACACGCTCCGGCCGAGCGCCGCGACCTCGACGGCCGGTTCCTCGCGGTGCAGCGCCAGGTGGGCCGCCGCCCACTCGGGCTTGGGGATCATGTCGTCGCCCAGGAACGCGACGAGCGTGCGCTCGCTCGCGCGGCTCCCGAGGTTGCGCGCGACGCCCGGGCCCGCGTGCTCCTGCTGGAGCACGCGCACCCCCGGCAGGTCGGGCGGCTCCTGGTCGGTGCCGTCGACCACGACGATCGTCTCGAACCCGCGCTCGGTCTGCCGCTCGAGGGCGCCCAGGGTCCGGCGAAGGACGTCCCAACGCTCGCGCGTCGGGATGATCACCGACAGGTCGCCCGCGCCCGTGGGGCTCAACCCGGGGAGAGCCGGTGGGCCTCGAGCCAGCCCTCGTCGAGCGGCGTCTCGAGCTGCGCGTAGCGCGGGTGGTCGAAGACGTGCGCCACGTAGAGCTTCTCGTGCCAGGAGAGCTGGAACTCGTGCGGCGGCAGCTCGAACCGCAGCCCGTGGATCTTCGCGACCTTGCGCTCGGCGTGGTCGCGATTGAACTCGTCGATCGCCTCGCGCTCGCCCACGAACTCGCTCCAGCCGTAGCCGAACAGGTCGTCGAAGTAGCACGGCACGCGCGGCAGCAGCGTCTCGGCGTCCGCGTCGAGCACGCGGAGCGCCTCCACGGTCGCGCTGTAGTAGTCGAGGTCGAACGAGACGAAGCCGATCGGCGGGTGGTCGGAGCCGACCCAGCCCGGCACCGTCTCGCGCACGTCCCCGAGCACGAGCTGCGCCGTCGTGAGCCGCGCGCGCAGCGCCGCCTCGTCCATCGCGAACAGCGACTCCTCCACCAGCCACGGGGCGTCGCGCGGATCGGTCGGCCTCGGCATGCCGGTGCCGGTGTCGAAGCCGAAGATCTCGATGCGCGTTCCGCTCAGCTCGGTGGCCGCCTCGGCGGCGCGCTCGAGCGCGAGCAGCCCGTTGCCGCCCGCGACGCCGAACTCGAGCGCGGAGATCGCCGGGACCTCGAGGGCGCGCGCCGAGTGCGCGGCGTGGAGCAGCGGCCACAGGTACTGCGGGCGCGTGTCGACGCCGTTCGCCACGCACCACGCGTAGAGCGCCGAGTTCTGCGTGGAGTCCCACTTCTCGGGCCGCGCCGGCGGTGGGGCCGGCGGCGCCGGGGCCCAG
>DATENL010000186.1:0-6351 GCA_035275105.1 Thermoleophilaceae bacterium | reverse complement strand
TGCGGGTCGCCGTCGCGGCGACCATCCCCGCGGGCGTCGCGCGCGCCGATCCCCCGTCCATGGGCGGGATCGCGTCCGCGACGACCTGGCCGGCGCGCGGTCGGCCGATCAGCAGGACCACGATCGTCGAGACAACCGCCGCGACCGCCGCTCCGACAACGATTTCCATGTCTCCGCTCTCCTCAGGAGGCCATCCAGGGCCTCAGCTCGCCTCAGCTAGCTCGCTATCAAGCGACGCGGCGTGGCTGCCGCGAGACGCCAGGCGTTCTCGTGAGCGGGTGCGCGCGGTCGAGTCGCGCGCGGGTGAGGCCTAGGAGCGCCCTCTTGACCTCCTTTGGGGGCGTCCTGACCGGGTGTCGGTGGTCTCGCTTCTCAAGTCGTTAGTTGTCCCGCCTTCAAAACGGCTGATTTGCTGGTTCTTCGTCTCGCGACGACCCGTCGGGCCGCCGAGATGAAGGGTACGCCTCGGACGGTTCCTTGGCAAGGAGCCCTATAAGCTCCACGGCGATGGCTCTGGAGATGCGGTCCGAGTGCGAGAAGTGCGGCGCCGCGCTCGCCGCCGACGGCCAGGCGCGCATCTGCAGCTTCGAGTGCACCTTCTGCCCGTCGTGCGCCGACGAGATGGCCTCCACCTGCCCGAACTGCGGCGGCGAGCTGGTGGTGCGGCCTCGGCGGACGCTCTCGGCGAGCTAGGGCGCGCCTCGTGGCAGGGGCCGATCGCCTCCAGATCGCCCGCGACTGCTACGACGCGTACACGACGGGCGACCGCACCCTCGTCGAGCGCCACCTTAGCGACGACTTCACCTTCTACGCCCCGCCGGACCCCGGCATCGACCGGGCCACCTACTTCGAGCGCTGCTGGCCGAACGCCGACCTGATCGAGAGCTACGAGTTCAAGCGGCTGGTCGAGGTCGGCGACGAGGTGCTCGTGACCTACGAGAGCACCAAGGCCGACGGCGGCCGCTTCCGCAACACCGAGATCCTCGCCTTCGACGCCGACGACAGGGTCCGCCGCGTGGAGGTCTACTTCGGCTGGGATCTGGAGTGAGCGGGGCGCGGCCCCGCCGCTACGCCGCCTCGGCCGCGGCCGCCTCGGGCGGGCCGCCGTTCTCGGCAGTGCCCTCCGCCCCGTCGGCCCCCGCGTCCGGCACCGGAGCGATCGCGGGCCGGGCCGGCTCGACGCCGAGCGCCGCGTAGATCTTCTCCTCGAGCTCGCGCGTCATCGCCGGGTTCTCGCGCAGGTAGGCCTTGACGTTGTTGCGGCCCTGGCCGATGCGCTCGTCCCCGTAGGAGAAGAACGAGCCCGACTTCTGGACGATGTTGTGCTCGAGCGCCAGGTCGAGGATGCAGCCCTCGGTGGAGATGCCCTGGCCATACTCGATGTCGAACTCCGCCTGGCGGAACGGCGCCGCGACCTTGTTCTTGACGACCTTGACCCGGACCCGGTTGCCGACCGCCTCGGTGCCGTCCTTGAGCGTCTCGATCCGGCGGATGTCGAGCCGCTGCGAGGAGTAGAACTTGAGCGCCCGGCCACCCGGCTGGGTCTCCGGCGAGCCGAACATCACGCCCACCTTCTCGCGGATCTGGTTCGTGAACACGCACAGCGTGTTCGTGCGGTTGAGGTTGCCCGCGAGCTTCCGCATCGCCTGGCTCATCATCCGCGCCTGGAGGCCGACCGTCTGGTCCCCCATCGCGCCCTCGAGCTCCGCCTTCGGCGTGAGCGCCGCCACCGAGTCGATCGCCACCACGTCGATCGCGCCGGAGCGGATGAGGAGGTCGGCGATCTCGAGCGCCTGCTCGCCGTGGTCGGGCTGCGAGACCAGGAGCTCGTCGACGTCGACGCCGATCCGCTTGGCGTAGACCGGGTCCATCGCGTGCTCGGCGTCGATGAACGCGCAGATGCCGCCGACCTTCTGCGCCTCGGCCAGCAGGTGGTACAGAAGCGTGGTCTTGCCCGAGGACTCCGGTCCGAAGATCTCGGCGATCCGGCCGCGCGGCATCCCGCCCACGCCGAGCGCGAGGTCGAGTGACAGGGCGCCCGTGGGGATCGCCTGCACGCTGACCGCGAAGGTCTCGTCGCCCATCTTCATGATCGACCCCTTGCCGAACGTGCGCTCGATCTGGCCGAGCGCGCCCGACAGCGCGGCGTCCCGCGCCTTGGCGGCCTTCTCCTGTTCCTTGTCCATTCCCGTGGCTCCTATCCGATTCGAACGGTTGAAACTAGGAGGGGGGTCGGACGGAAAGTTCGCCCCCGTTGGGTAGAAAGACCGACCGTGGGGACCGCCTCGACGACACTCCGCGCGCCGGTCGCGCGCGCCGCGGCCGCTTACGCCGGCATCGCGGTCATGGCCGTGACCTCGGCGCTGGTCGTCGCCGCCGCCCAGACCGACCGCTCCACGCTCGTGCCGTCCGCGAAGCTCCGCTACCCCGGCTGGCTCCACGGGCCGCTGTCGCCCTTCCGGCTCGACCTCGACACCGCCGCGGTCGCCGCCCTGCTCGCTGCCATGCTCGCCGGCTACCTGCTCGCCCTCGCCTACACGGACGCGCTCTCCCCGCGCGGCGCCGTCGGCGCGATCGTCGGGCTGCACGCCCTGTTCCTGCTGGCGCCGCCGCTCATCTCGAGCGACGTGTTCGGCTACGTCGACCTCGCCCGCCTCGGCACGCTCCACGACGTCAACCCGTTCGCGCCGGCGAGCACTCCGCTACCTCCCGACGACGTGCACCTCTACCGCCGCTGGGGAACCGACCTGCCCTCCCCCTACGGCCCGCTGTTCGTCCTCGTCGGCTACGCGCTCGCCCCGCTCGGGATCGCCGGCGCCATGTGGGGCTTCAAGGTGCTCGTGACGCTCGCGAGCCTCGCCACGATCTGGCTCGTCTGGCGCTGCGCGGAGGCCCTCGGCCGCGACCCCGTCAAGGCGGTCGTCCTGGTCGGCCTCAACCCGCTCGTGCTGCTCTTCGCGGTCGGCGGGGCCCACAACGACTTCTTCGCGACGACCGCCGTCACCGGCGCGATCTACCTGCTGATCGTGGGCCGCGAGCGGCTCGGCGGGGCGGCGCTGGTGGCGGCCGCCGCCGTGAAGATCCCGCTCGGCCTGCCGCTGCTGTTCGCCGCGGTGCGGCCGGACGGACCGGGCACGCGCCGCGCGGAGCTGCTCAGGGGAGCCGCGATCGCGGCCGCCGTCGCGCTCGCCCTGTCGCTGGCGGTCTTCGGGACCGACGTGGTCAACTTCGCTGGCGAGGTCCTCAACCAGCAGGACCGCGTGGCCACCTACTCGATCCCGAACCAGGCCGGCGAGCTGCTCGGCCTCGGGGGGCTCACCGCCGGCATCAGGGCGCTCGCCGCCCTGGCCCTGCTGGCGACCCTCGCCGTCACCGTCCGCCGGACGTGGCGCGGCGGCGACTGGGTCGCCGCCGCCGGCTGGGCCACCTTCGCGCTCCTCGTCACGAGCGCGTGGCTCTTGCCCTGGTACGTCACCTGGCTCCTGCCGCTCGCCGCCCTCTCCGGCGACCGGCGCCTCCGGACGGCGAGCCTGTGCCTCACGGCCTACGTCGTGGGCACCCGGCTCGCCATCTGGCTGTAGCGGCCTACTTCACGTCGGCCGGGTCGTCGACGGTCTCCATCGCCCTGTCGGCGCTGACCATCTCGAGCACCCGGTCGATCGGCTCCGAGCCCTTCACGAGTGCGACACGCCGGCCCTCCGCACGCGCCCGCCGCTGCGCCGAGAACAGCTCGCGGAGCCCCGACGAGTCCATGAACGTGAGGTCCCGGAGGTCGATGACCAGCACGGGCGGCTTCTCGGCCTCCACCGTCTGGAGTCGCCGCGCGAGCCACGGCGCCGTCACGAGGTCGAGCTCGCCGTCGAGCCGCAGCCGCAGCCGCCCGCCGTCGTCGATCTCCTCCATCGTGAGGACCCCGGGACCGCCGGCGGCGGCCTGCTCCTTGGCCGCCAGGGCGGCGCCCGGCGCGAACGCGTCGTGTTCCACGTGCGGCAGCCACTCGAGCCAGCTCGGCAGGTACCAGTTCCTGTCGCCCAGCAGCTTCATCGAAGCGGGCAGCAGGAAGACTCGCACGATGGTGGCGTCGATCAGGATCGCCGTGGCCAGCCCGACTCCCATCATCTTGAAGTCGAGCGTGCTCAGGGTGGCGAAGATCGCGAACACCGCGACCATCACGACGGCTGCGCTGGTCACGACCCCGGCCGTCGCCCTGATGCCGGTCGCCACCGCCTGGTCCGAGGACTCGCCGCGATCGAACGCCTCGCGGACCCGCGACAGGATCAGCACGTGGTAGTCCATCGACAGCCCGAACAGGACGACGAACAGGAAGAGCGGCAGCCACGACGTGATCCCGCCGATCGACTTGAACCCGAGCGCGCCCTCCAGATGGCCGTACTGGAAGACCCACACCAGCACGCCGTAGGCGGCGCCCACCGAGAGCAGGTTGAGCGTGATCGCCTTGAGCGGGATCACGATCGAACGGAAGGTGACCAGGAGCAGCAGGAACGCAAGCCCGAGCACGAACGCGAACACCCATGGCGCGCGGGACGTCATCTGGTCGTTGAAGTCGATCGACTCCGCCGTCAGGCCGCCGACGTTCGCCTGGACCCCCGGGACCCTCCCGATCGTCTGCGGCACGACCACGTCACGCAGGGCATGAACGGCCCTGTCCGATGTCGAGTCGGTGCCCGACCCGGCCACCGGGACGTCCACGACGGCCACCGTTCGATCGGCGTTCACGTGTGTGATGACGGGCTCGCGCATGAGCCCGGTGCCGAGCGCTCCGAGCTCGATCTGACCGATGGCCTGCTGGACACGGGGTGCGCTGACGTCCTTCGCCTCGATGACCACCTGGGCGGGCGCGGCCCCGCCCGGGAACGCGGCCTGGATGCGCTTGAGCGTCTTCGTCACGGCGAGGTCGGGCGGCAGCCCGTTCACGCCGGTGTTGACGGTGTGGAGGCTGAACGTGGGAATGCACATGACCACCAGCACGCCGCCGGCGAGCACGACCGACACGACGGGGTGGCGCAGGACGCGGTCGACGATCCAGGCCCATGCCCCGCCGTCACCGCGCTTGCGGCGCGACAGGAACGGGACGCGGCCCTTGTCGATGCGATCGCCGAGCTTCGAGAGCAGCGCCGGCAGGACGGTGACCGACCCGAGCATCGCGATCGCCACGACGAGGATCGTGCCGGTGCCGAACGACGTGAACGTCGCGTTGCCGGTGAGGTACATGCCCGCCATCGCGGCCATCACCGTTCCGCCGGACACGAGCACCGCCCGGCCCGACGTGGCGGCCGCGACCTCGAGCGCCGCCTCCTGAGACCGTCCCGCGGCGCGTTCCTCGCGTTCGCGGCGGATGTAGAAGAGCGAGTAGTCGACGCCGACCGCGAGGCCGATCAGCAGGATCACCGAGGAGATCGCCTCGTCGACCGGCCATATCTGGCTGATCGGGCCGATCAGCCCGAGCGTCGCGATCACCGCGGTCAGCCCGAGCATCACGGGCAGCCCGGCGGCCACGAGCGCACCGAACGCGACGAGGAGGATCAGCAGGGTGATCGGGAGCGACAGCGTCTCCGCCTTCTTGAAGTCGTCCTCGAACGCCTTTGAGAGCGCCTTCGTGGAGCTGGCGTCGCCGAACTCCTCGATCCGCAGCTCGGGGTGGGCGCGCTGTGTGGCAGCGACCGTCTTCAGGATCGGCGCAACGCGGTCCTCGGCCTGGTCCTCGTCACCCTTGATCTGGAAGGTCACGAGCGCCGAGCGCGAGTCGCCCGAGATCTGCCCGCTGTTGCCCTTCGCGTACGGCGTGCTGAGATCCGTGACGGCTGGGTTCTGCGAGATCGCGCGCTCCACGTCCGCGACCGCCGCGCGGAACTCCCGGTCCTCGGCGCGCGGCGACGCGCCGCGCGCCTGGATCAGCACCTCCTCGCTGGCCCGCTCCTTGAGCCCCGCCTTCTCGATCGCCCGCAGGGCGGTTTGCGACTCGCCGTTCCCGAGGTCCTCCTGCTCGAGGGTGTTGAGTCCGGTGGCGCTGCCGATCATGAACGCGACGACAACGAAGGCGATCCAGCCGAAGATCGCGCGCTTGCGGTGTCGCGCGCTCCAGTGACCGGCGCGAGCGGCGAGGTTGCGAGTCTGCACTTGTCTCCTAACTGCTGCGATAGGTACTGCGGGCCAGATGCCCACCCTCCCACTAACGGAGGGCCATGGCAAGTACGGCTACCCGTACTTCAGCTCGATCCGCTCGATGGGGTCGTAGCGCGCGCCGCTCGGGTGCAGGGTCGAGCGGTAGAGCGTGACCAGCGGGGCGCTGAGCGGGCCCGGCGCGGGCTCCGCGGCCGCGAGCGGGGCGGC
>DATENL010000185.1:0-16134 GCA_035275105.1 Thermoleophilaceae bacterium | reverse complement strand
CGCGACGCCGAGGCCGACTGCACGGCGGCCGGGCCGCACGTCGGCCAGGCGGACGCGCCGCGCTGCGCGTAGAGGACGGCGGCGCGCTCCGTCTGGTCCGCCGCCGATGCGTCGGCGGGGTCGCCGGTGCCGCCAAGGCTCTCCCAGGTCTGCTGGTCGAACTGGTACATGCCGCGGTACTGCCCGCCGCTGCTGACCGCGCTCGGGTTCCCGCCGGACTCGCACGTCGCGATCGCGTCGAGGATGCGCCCGACCGATCCCTGCGCTGCGGGAGCCTTCGAGGGGGCCGGGCGCCGGGCGCTCTTCTCACGCTCGGGCGCCTCGCGCTTCGGCTTCTCGCGCTTCACCACCCGGTGGGGCGCGGCAGGCGCGTGCTTGGCCGCCTTCGCGCGCCGCTTGTGCGCGGGCTTGCGCTCGGTCGCCGGCTTGGCGGCCGGCTTCGTCGCCGCCTCGGGCGCGAGCGTTGGCGTGGGCCTCAGCTGCGGGGCGGGCCCGACCTGTCGTTCGGATGCCACGGGCGGGGCGCTCGAGGTGCTCGCCGGCGCCGACCGCATGTGCCGGAGGAGGGCGACCCAGGTGAGCATGTCCACCTTGCCGGTCGCGTGCAGCCCCACCCTCTGCTGGAACTGGAAGACGGCGCGCTTCGTACGGGGGCCGTAGATGCCGTCGACGACGAGGTCGAGCGAGCGCTGCACCTCGCGCACGGACGGACCGGTGCTGCCGTACTCGAGGAGCACCTGGTTAGCGTTCCCGTGCGGCGCGGGTTGCGTAGCCGTGTCCGCGGCCGAGGCCGTGAAGCCGCCCGAGGACGAGACACTCGTGGCGATCGGAGCGACGGCGACCGCGGCGGTCGCGGCGACGGAGGCGCGCCTGCGCCTCGAGATCTCGCGCCGGGCCGCCGCCGCGAGCTCGCGGCGCCGGATGGAGCGCTCGAGCGAGCGCTGCCAAAGATCGTGGGACCCCATGTCACGGACGGTCGAAGACACTCTTCTTCCCTTTCGTTCGCGCCTACGGGGTGAGCTGACGGGCTCGCGCTGAAAGGATGCGCTACGCCGTACACGACGGCGATTCGCCCCAACGACCATCTCGGCCGCTTAGTGGTTCCCCCGTTCTCCGCCGCCGGAACGGCCGAGACTCGGCGTTATGTGCCGGGCCGAAAAGTACCAGGAAGGCCCCGCATAACACGCAACAGGGGCCAGGCCACTTGTTGCGCAACAGGGGCCAGGCCACTTGTTGCACCTCACCGCTCGCGCCTCATCCGACGGCTGATCGTCGCCGGATCCAAACCGACCACCGAGGCGATCGCTCGCATGCTGTAGCCCCACTCGAAGTACGCGGCACGCATCGCGTCACCCTGATCGCCGGCGGTGAGTATCTCGGCGAGCGGCGGGCGGTCGTGCGGAGGCGCTTCCGACCACCGTCGGACGACCTTGTGCTCGGCCGGGTCCTCACCGGCGACGAACGCCGCGTACCGCATGCGGGCGCTCTGGAGATCAGCCCCGAAACGGAAGAGCACGTCCGCCGTCGCAACGACGGGCATCGGTTCGGACATCGCTAGGAGGGCGCGATGAGCGCTCCACCGATACGCCTCCGGTCGCGCGCAGATGCCTGCCGTGACGGGATTGTTGGCGATGTAGCGCAGGACGGCGAGCAGGTACCGCTCGGTCTTTATCGGGAGAGTTTTCGGCCGGCTCTCGAAGACGTGCCCGCGCCGCGAAGGGTGCCTTTCGTGGAAGTGCGTGGCGTACCCCCAGTGCAGCGACCAAAGCGCCCCGCTGAGATCGCGCGCCGCCGCGACGATGAGCAGGTGGACATGGTTGTCGAGCAGGACGAACGTCAGCACCTTCCATCGGTGCCTCTGCGCCGCCTGCTGGAGAAGCCCGAGGTAACGCCTCCGGTCGATGTCGTCGTAGAACAGTGGCTCGTCGGCGACCGCGTGAGCGATCACATGGAACGCGCCATCGGGCAGATCAGAACGTCTCCTCCTCGCCATACCACTGTGAGGGCACAGCGAGAAAACCTCGCCCCCCGGGAGGGCCAGGCGGAGGTGCGCAACAAGTGGCCTGGCCCCTGTTGCGTGTGGCCCCTGTTGCGCGCTCAGCCGCGGACGGCCCGGAGGGCATCGTCGCGGTCGAGGAAGTCCTCCTGGCGGACGACCATGCCGCGGCTGAACGTGAAGACCTGGAACACGGACTCGCTCACCGCGACCCCGCTTCCGGAGCCGCGCCCACTCTGCCGCGCCTTGACGAGCACCTTCTCCCCGAAGTCGACGATCTCCTCGGGGTCCCAGCGGATGTTCTCGAACGCGTCGAGCCACAGTCGCCAGAAGCGCCGGTAGCCGTCTGCCCCGTGGTAGACGGTGTCCATGTCCGGAGGCAGGAAGGCGCGGCTCGGACGGTATTCGTACCGGTCCGGATCGTTGAACGTGAGGATCAGCTCGAAGTCGCGCCGGTTCGCGGCGGCGTATGCGCGGGACATGCTGCGGGCGAGCGCGGCACCCCGGAGTCGGGACCCCGCGGGCAGCCGAAGCACCGCCGCCACGACCGGCCGGAACGCCCACGGGAAGCGAACGCTGAGCCGTTCGTCGAGGCTGCGGTGTCGAGCCGAGCGCTCGCCGATCGCCTGCGGCGGGAGCCTTGTGCCGCCGTCCACCGCCGCGTCTGCCCGGGACACGGCCCGAGTATCTCAGCCGTGACGCGGACGCGGCCTACAGGAGCTCGAGCACGCCCCTGAGCACGAGCAGGCCGCCGAGGACGGTCAGGACCTTCACGGCGACCCCCCGGCCCCGCGCCGCCACCCACGCCTTGACCCGGTCGATCGCCGCCTCGGCGCGATCCGGCCGCGTGACCAGCGCGAGCAAAGGCGCCTCGAGCAGGATGAGCATCACGAGGTTGAATCCGACGACCGCCAGCACCGTGGGGAAGGTCGCGTAGTCGAGCTTTGCGATCCGGCTGAGCCCCGCCAGGTACGACGCCCCGGGGAGGGTGAGCATGGCCCCGATCACGAACGCGGCGCGCGCGGTCCCCCTGTCGAGCGTCTGCCGCCACCGCGGCGGCTCCTTTCCCTGGCGACGCGCGGCGGCGCGGTCGCGCACCGCCTGGTCGCGGCCCTGCCCGAGTACGAGCGCGAGCACCAGCAGGATCGCGCCCAGAACGAGGTTCGCGAGCGGGCTGAGCGTGCTCTTCGTCGTGTCGACGGCCCCGGAGCCCTCGAGCGCGTAGACGATCAGGAGCCCGAGCGTGATGCTCGTGAGCATCGCGCCGAGCCAGTAGCCGAGCAGCAGACGCTTCGGCGACGAGCTCAGGAGCATCACCGACGTCGCCGTGAGCAGGGTCGGGTTCAGCGCGGCCGTCAGGGAGAGGAGGAGGACTGCGCCCACGTTCGCGTCGGGCGGCGCGGAACGCCCGTCAGCCACCGCCCTGCGCGGGCGCGGCGTTCAGGACGGTGAAGTCCTGGCGGGTGCGGACCGCGGCCGAGACCAGCGGCGCCGCGAGGACGAGGCCGGCGATGCCGAACAGGGCGCCGGCGCCGATCGTGACGCTGAACACCACGAGCGGATTCAGCTGGAGCGTCGCGCCGTAGGCGATCGGCTGGACGATCTGCTGGAGCGGGCCGTTGGCCAGGAAGACGATCAACCCCATGATCAGCGCGGTCGAGCTGCCCTCGTCGGCGAGCGCCAGCGCGAACACGAATATCCCGGCCGTCCACGCGCCGACGATCGGGATGTAGCTCGCGAGGAACGTGACGACGGCGATCGTCCCGGGCAGCGGGACGCCGAGGGCCGCCGCGCCGATCGCGACGATCGCCGCGTTGAACGCGCCGACGATCGTCATCCCGAGGAAGTACAGGCGCAGCGCGCGCACGATGTTGCCCGTCACGATGCGCGCCTGATCCGGCCGCATCCCCATGTGCTGCTCGATCCAGCGGCCCATCCCCGGCCCGTCCTTGAGCAGGAAGAACGAGGCGAACACGGTCATCCCTACGAAGGCCACGAGCGATGCCAGCTCGGAGACGCCGTTGACGACGCCGTGCAGCAGCGCTCTGCCGATCTCCGGCACGGCCTGCTTGACCTCGTCGGCCGCGGCCGACGCGGAGCCGACGCCGATGTCGTCGAGCCAGTCGCGCACCTTGTCGACCGCGTGCGACATCGACCCGTCGATGTGGGTCTCCTGCGAGGTGATCCCGCCGAGCACCATCGCCACGACCGCGACGGCGAGCAGAGCGAGCGCCAGCGTGAGGAGGGCCGCGCCGGCCGCTCGCGGCAGCCCGCGCCGCTCCGCGCGATCGACGACGGCGCCGCCGACGGCGCCGATGATCGCCCCCACGATGAGCGGCGCGACGATCGTCGACGTGGTGGCGAGCAGCCAGACCCCGCCCAGCACCACGAGGACCATCCCCACCACCAGCCAGGCGCCCACGCCCCACCGTTGGAACCAGGGCGGCAGAGACGCCAGGGGTCGATCCATCGACCCAAGTTCTCCCACCTACGGGAGCGTGTGCATCATCCGTTAGGGGTGACGCGGGCCCGAGGGCCGGATCCGCCCTAGAGCAGATTCCCCAGCGGGCCGAGGTTCAGGTTCAGGTCGTCCTCGTCCAGGCCGAACTCCTCGCGGAGCTCCGCCATCCGCCGGTCGAGCTCCATGAAGGTCGTCCCGAGCCGCTCGACCTGCTCCTCCGACAGGCCGCCGCCGTCGATCCGGCGAAGGGCCTGGCGCTCCATCAGCTGCCTCAGGAGCTCCACGATCGTCAGGACGAGGTGCGCGAGGCCGCGCTGGACGTTCTCCGGGTCGGCCGCCACCCGTCGCGACAGCACGTCGTCGATCCGAGGCAGATCCGACGCGAACAGGTCGAGGTCGGGCGGCGCGTGAAGGACGCGGTCGCTCATCGGCCGGCGAAGCTGTACGGGGCCCACGGGCCGGTGCAGAGCATCCGCAGCGCCGGGTGCGCCCGCTCGAGATGCGCGACGAGCCGGACGAAGCCGCCCACCGCGTCGCGGTCCACGAGGTACGCGCCGCGCAGCAGCTCCGGCGTTCCGTACGCCGGGCGCTCCACGCTCTCGCGCGCGAGGCTCGAGAGCGGCTCGTGCACGTCCCGGCGCGCGCGCTCACGCGCCGCCGCGGTCCGCGCCCGCGCGCGCATGTAGTCCGCGCCGCTCTCCGCAGCGGAATCGAAGCTGTCGGTCGCCGGATCGCCGGCGACGCGCACCGAGAGCTCGACGGCACCGCGGACCCGGTCGAGCGCGTCCACGAGCTCGCCGTGCCTTGTCTCCAACGTGCGCGCGGCCGCCGCCTCGTCCTCGAGCCGGGTGCCGTACCGGACCGGAAGGAGGTCGCGCTCCGCCATCAGCGACTCGACGACCTCCGCGTGCCGCCAGAGACGCTCGGGGGAGAGATCGTCGCCGTCGTCGTTCGCCGGGGCGCAGACCGCGGCGAGGCCGCCGGCGCCCACGGCGACCAGCCGGGGTGCGTCCGGGAGCGCCGGTGGCGGGGAGTCCGTGATGGCGTAGAGCTCGATCACGTGGCCGTTCCCATCTGTGGCAGGATCCGCTTCTCCTCGGCGGTCGCCACCGAGGACACCAGCGCGCGCAGGCTCACGTAGACGAGGTCGACGTCCGCGACCGCGAGCGTGATGTCGCCGGCGATCACCACGCCGCCACCGAGGAGGCGATCCAGGACGTCGATCAGGGCCACCTCGCGCTCGGCGATCGTCGTGCTGGTCATGCGATCCCCGCCGCGGTCTCGCCCGGGACGAAGTTGTACGGCGGCCACGGCCCGGTGAGCTCCAGGCGGGCACCGAGGTCGGCGTGCCGAGCCTCGAGCTCCCCGACGAGGTCCCGCATCCCGGCGACGCGGTCCCGCTCCACGAGGTAGGCCGCGTTGAGCAGCATCTCGCCCTCGTGGCCCGACAGCTCGCGATTCTGCGGCGGACGCGTGACCGCGCCGATCGCGCACCGCTCGAGCTGGGCGTGCACCTGTGACGCCAGGTCCGCCGCGAGCGAATCCGCCAGCTCTCGCACGCGGCGCTCCTCTCGCCGCTGGAGCATGTAGGCGGCGCCGCCGCTCGCGGCATCGGCGCGGGCGCTCGCGTTCGGTTCGCCCTCGGAGACCTCTCGCGCCGCCCGCATCAACCGCTCGCGGTCGAGGAGCAGCTTGACGCCCCACTCCTCCCGTCCCTCGAGCGTCTCGAGAGCGCCGGCCAGGTGATCGCGCTCGCGGTCGAGCATCGCGCGGACCCCGTCCTCGTTCTCGTAGAGGGTGCAGATGCGCAGCGGCACGAGGGTCGCCTCGGGAAGCATGCGATCCAGGACCTGCTCGTGGGCGCGCGCCACGCGCTCGAGCCAGGCGAGGTCGTTCAGGTTCCGCCGCAGCGGCTCCTCGTCGAAGTCCGTCCCCGGGACACGGCAGACCACCGCGGCGAGGTTCGCCTCGCTCACGCACTGGACCGTCGAGCCGGCGATCCCGGTCAGTCCCTCCGGCAGCGGCGTCCCGGACTCGACGACGCAATAGGTCCAGACGAGCTCGTCGTGCTCCGCTGCCGGCGGCGGGTTCGCCTCGGGGCGGGCGGCCGCCGGCGCCCGCGCGCCGACCGTGGCGGTGACGATGGCGTCGCGCAGCACCGCCACCGCCTCGGCCTCGGCACGCGCGACCACGTGTGGCGCGCGGTCGCGCGCCCACCGCAGGAGCTCGTCACCCACGCCGAGCCTCCTCCGGGCTGCCGTCCTCGAGCAGGCGCTCCACCCGATCGAGGCGCTCGCGCAGCTCGCGGTTCTCGCGCTCCAGCTGGCCCTGCCGCCCGTTTTCGCCCGGGTCGAGGCTCTGGAGCGACGAGTCGCTCTCCCACCAGTTGATCCCCATCTCGCGCGCGCGGTCCACCGACGCGATCAGCAGCCTCAGCTTGATCGTCAGCAGCTCGATGTCGAGCAGGTTGATCTGGATGTCGCCGGCGATCACGATGCCCTTGTCGAGCACCCGCTCCAGGATGTCCGCGAGGTTGGTCTGCGGCAGCGGCCGTCCCGGAAGTCCACCCGGCGGCCGCGCCTGAAGGCTCTGGCTCTCCACGCTCACTCCTCCCCACTCGCGTTTCCACGCTGGAAGCGACGCACCCGGCTGTAGCCGCGCAGCGTGCCCTCCTCGTCGAGCTTCACCGCGTACGAGCCCATGACGTCCGTGGTGTTCGGGATCCGCGACAGCTCGAGTACGTCGACCGTGACCTGCCACAGCTCGCCGTCCCACTCGAAGCCCGTGACGGCCTCGGGCTCGTAGCCCGTCATCTCTCGCACCGTGGCCAGCGCGGCGGCGCCGAGCTCGCCGGCCGACAGCTTGCCGTTACTCGAACTCGCCATCCGTACCGCCTCCTCCGATCCCGCGAATGACCATCAGCCGCTCCAGCAGGGCGCTCTCGGCCGCCTCGATGTCGGCTTCGTCGACCTCGCCGCTCTCGCGCATCGCCTCCAGCTCGATCAGTCCGGTCCGGATCGCGCTCTCGTCGTACAGCTCGTCCTCCGCCTGCTCCTCCACGCGCTCGGCCAGCCAGACGGTCCCGCGGACGGGCGCGAGCGGCAGCGTGAGCAGGGCGCCGATCAGGCCCATGACGCGCTCTCCGCGCTCAGGTCGGCGTCGGCGAAGCTGTACGGCGGCTGGGGACCCACGAAGCGGAGCGCGACCCGCTCGCCGAGGTCGCTCCCGAGGGCCGCCACCGCGCGCCCGAACTCATCCACCCGATCGCGGTCCACGAGGAACGCGAGGTTGAAGGCCGTCTCCGTGCTCGACTGCGCGCCCTCGCGCGTGTCGATGGCGACGGGGTCGAGCCGGCTTCTGGCGAGCGCGCTGTCCTCCGCGCTCCTCTGGGTGATCTCGGACGCCACCATCTCGCCGAGACGGATCCGGTCGTAGTAGCCCGCCGCCTCGGGCAAGCCCCGCAGACGCTCGCGGAGCTGCGCGATCGAGGGAGAGGTCTCGACCACCTCCCGCATGAGCACCTCCTCGCGGTACTCGCCCTTGACGGTGAGCTGGACGCGACCCTCGAGCTCCTCGAGCAGCGTCGCCAGCCGCTCCGCGTTGGGCGCCAGGAGGCGCTCCCTCACCGCCTCGCCGCTCTCCATGACGGTCCCGAAGCGCACGGGCAGGACGGTCGCCTGGCGCGACGCATCCTCGAGCACCCGCCAGTGCGCACGCACCTCACGGGCGGCCGAGAGCGCGTCGCCCTTCATCGGGCTGACGAGCGCCGCGAGCGGACCTTCCTCGACGACCCCGACCTCCGAGTCCTCGATGCCCGTCGCCTCGAGCGACTGGCCCCTCGAGGCCGACGTCACGCCGTACACGTAGACGTTGCTCGCCATCAGCTGCTCTTCCGGCTCCGGGAGCGCGAGCGCGAGGACGAGTTCGACGACCGGCTCTTGGAACGGCTCCTCGACCGGGCCGGCTGCTTCTCCTTCTTGTCGTCGTCATCGTCGTCGCCGGTGACCTTCTCCTTGACGCCCTCGAGCGCGCCCTTCGCCTTCGACTTCGCGCCGCCCGAGGTGACGGACTCCATGAGCTCCGGGAGCCCCTCGGACTGATCGGTGTTTGCGATGTCGAGCCGGTTGACGGCCTCGGCGAAGCGCAGATAGGTGTCGACGCTCGCGATCACGATCCGCGCGTCGATGGTCAGGATCTCGATGCCGATCAGCGACACCCGGACATAGGCGTCGATCACCAGCCCCTTGTCCAGGATCACGTCGATCACGTCGGCCAGCCCGCTCGGCCGTGGCCGCTCGATGTATCCGCGTGGTGTTGTGGCTACGGCCATCGCTTCCTCTCCTCCGATCGGGGTTACGTCTCACTCGTCTGCTGGGTCGGCAACGGCTCCTCGGGTTGGTCCAGGAGCCGCCGCCGGATGTACGACCGGTTCTTGGCGAGCGCCGTCGAGATCTCCGTCTTGCGGATCCCGTGCAGGTAGCCGATCGCCCAGTCGAGCTGCTGCAGAGCGTCCTCGGCAGCCCGCCGGTAGCGATCCGTCTCCTCCTGCTTGCTCTGGCTGTTGTTGCTTCGCGTGTTCTGGCGTGCCATTTGGATCCTCCGTGCCGGCTCAGCTCCGGCCGGCCTTCTCCTCGCGTCGGTTCGAGTTGGTCTTGGGCGGCCGCGGGGGGCGGCTGGCCGGATCGACGCCGTTGTTCCGGCGGGACGACCGCGACAGGGCGGGCGGAGGCTCCT
Organism: Thermoleophilaceae bacterium; assembly: GCA_035275105.1. Taxonomy (GTDB): domain Bacteria; phylum Actinomycetota; class Thermoleophilia; order Solirubrobacterales; family Thermoleophilaceae; genus AC-37. The sequence goes on along the minus strand of DATENL010000185.1, from coordinate 6,943 downwards.
CGTCGTCCTCCTCGGGCTCGTCGTCCGGCTCCTCGTCGTCCAGCTCGGCCTCGAGCTCCTGGTCGTCCGGCTCGGCCTCGGGCTCCCCGCCCTCCGGCTCTAGGTCCTCGTCCTCGGGCTCCGGATCTTCGAGCTCCGCCTCGGCCTCGGGCGGCTCGGGCTCGTCGTCCTCGGGCTCGTCGCCGAAGGCCTCGTCGTCGTAGCCCTCGTCGTCGTCCTCCTCGAGCCAACCGGCGTCGATCAGGCGGTCGCGGACACGCTGCGGTATCTCCGAGAGGCCGGCGAGGTCCGGGGGGCCGGGGGCTTTCGCAACCGCGACCCGCGCCGCGGCCGCGAGCGCCGCCCCCGCCGCGACTCCGCGCAGAGCCGAGCCGCCTCGCCGCTGTCCCTGCTCGCCGTTCAGCGCCGCGTCGATCGCCGCGGATGCGACGCGACTCATGTCGAAGCGCCGTCGCATGACCTAGTTCCGCAGCGCCCGGTAGGTGATCCCGGCCGCGGCCGCGCCAGCCGCGGTGGCCGCGGCGATCGCGCGAAACGGTGACGGCCGCTTACCGCCGATCCGCTCGGCCACTAAGCGCTTGACGAATCCGGTCATCCTCGGTCACCCGCCTCAGGACCTGGATCCGCTCTTCGCGCGACCGGACCCGCTCTTGCTGCGGCCCGATCCGCTCTTCGCGCGGCTGGATCCGTTGGACGACGTGCGCCCGCGGCTCGAGGACGAGCGCGAGCTCGCCTTGCTGCCGTTCGACGCGCGGCTGCCGTTCGAGGAGCGACTCCGGCTGGACGACCGGCTGCGGCTCGACGAGCGGTTCGCGCTCGCCGACGACCGGCTGCGCTGCCCGCTGCTGCGGCGCGAGCTCGACGAGCGCTGCTTCTTCACGTCGCCGTCCTCGATCGTGCCGCGCCACTCGCCAGGCTCCTCCTCCTGCATGAGGACGTACGCCTTGAACCGCGCCATGTCCGCGCGAACCGCACGCTTCACGTGGCGCATGCCCCGTGCCGCCTTCTCGATCAGCGATCCGGGCTGGACGTCGAGGCTCACCTCGATGCGCGTCAGGCTTGGCGCGAGCTCGTGGAACGTGACCACGCCGCTGTGCGTGACGCCCTCGCTCACGCGCCACTTGATCCGCTCGTCCGGGCGCTGCTCGACGATCTCGGCCTTGAACTCCTTCGAGATCCCCCACATCTTCGTCTTGAAGGTCACGTGGGACTCGTCCTCCTGGCTCACCTGCTCCAGTCGGTGCATGAACTCCGGCCAGTCCTCGAACTGGGTCCACTGGTCGTAGGCCGTCTTCAGCGGGACGCCGACGTCGATGGACTGCTGGATCGGCATCCGGCGCCCCTTCCCGACGCCCTCGATGCCGCCGGACTTGCCACCGCCCGGAAGCTTCTCGCCGACCGCGTCCTTGACGCCGCCGCCGACCGCGTCCTTCACGCCGCCCTCGACCTTCTCGCCAGCCGACTTCACCGAGCCCGCGCCCTTCTTCGCAGCGCCCTTCGCCAGCTTGCCGACGCCCCTTGCGGCGAGCGGCGCGAGCGCGCCGAGCCCCACGCCGGCCGCGATGCCGCCCGGGCCGGATAGCGCCCGGCTGGGCCCCTTGCGCCTACGCGCGGCTACGTTGCCGGCCACCTCGCGGGCTGCGTGCCCGAGGGCCATACCGAGTGCGTCTGACAGGTCGTTCGCCATTTGGTCCTCTCCTCAACTGGGTGAGGAACTCGTTCCCGGAGGGGTACGAGGCGAAACCGAAAAAAGTGCCGATTTGCAGGGCTTTTATTGTCGCAGGGACGGGTCTCCCGAGCGGTTGACACAACGTGATCTGGGCGTCCTGCCGCACGTCGCGCGCGTCATCACTGGCGTCGCCGGGTGAGCGCGTAGGGGTACCTGGAAGAACTCGTCGCGTCGGCGGTCGGCTTCAACCGTCGACCGGATGGACGATCTCGATCCTCCCGAATGACGGATGTTCGTCCCGCCCCTCGAAGGACGGTGTCCGTCGCTCACCGCTCGGGCGCTAGGGGTACGTGTTTGAGGTCTCCGGAGCCCGATGTTGAAAACGTGCCGCCGGACGCTTAACGCGGCGTACACACGGCGCTACGGCGCTACGGCGAGGCGGTGGCGCGCACCTCGACCGCAAGCCCGTTGAGCTGCGACATCCCCGCGAGCGGCTCGAGCGCCGCCGGCCCGGCCGCGGTGAGGGCGTTGGCGTTCGCGCCGGCGAAGCCGTGCGGCAAGGCGACCGTCCCGGGCGTCATCTCCTCCGACACGGCGGCGACCACGTCGAGCTCACCCGTCGCGGTCTGGACCGACACGACATCCCCGTCGGAGATGGCACGCTCCGCCGCGTCGCTCGGATGGATGCGCAGCGACGCGGGGCGAGCGCCTCGCGCCAGCGCGGGCACGTCGTTCATCCAGGAGTTGTGTCGCCGCAGCTCGCGCAGGCCGATGAGGCGCAGGCGGTCGTCCGGCGGCGGCTCGCGCCCAAGGCGCTGTATCTCGGCGACGATCTCGGGCGGGGCGAGGCGGATGCTCTCGCGCCGAAGGGTGCCCGTCTTCCAGTGCTCGCCAAGCTCGAGCCCGTGTGGATGGCGGCGCAGCCGATCCATCGTCAGGCGCGCGGGGCCCGTGCGCATCAGCAGGGCGAGCGCTCGCTGGGGCGTGAGCCGGATCCCGAGCCGGCGCAACCAGCGGATCGGCGGCACGCTGGCCGGGACGACCCCCAATTCGCCGGCGAGCGCTTCGATCACCTGCCACTCCTCGCGCGCCTCGCCCGCCGGCTCCACGACGGCGTCGCTCCACTGCACGAAGGGCCGAACGAAGAACTGGAGGAAGGCGAGCGGCACGTCCTCGCGCTCCAGCCAGGTGGTCGCGGGCAGCACGTAGTCGGCCTCCCGCCCGGTCTCGTTCACGAACAGGTCGATCGATACGAGCAGGTCCAGCTTGCCGAACGCCGCGCGCAGTCGCCCCGGGTCGGGCACCGACAGCAGCGGATTGCCGGCCGAGACGATCAGCGCACGGAGCTGCCCGCGCCCCGGCTCCTCGATCTCGTCGGCCATCACCCCGGCCGGCATCTGGCCGAGCACGTCGGGGAACCCGCCGACGCGCGAGCGGCGGCGCCCATACGACGCCAGGCCGAACGGCCGCGCCACGCGCTCGATGTCGACTGGGGGCTGCGCGAACACGTTGCCGCCGGGGCGGTCGAGGTTGCCGGTGACCGCGGCGAGCGCGTCGAGCAGAAATGCGACCAGGGTCCCGAACCGGCCCAGGCACGACCCGGTCCGCCCGTAGACGGCCGCGGGGGACGCCGCGGCCAGGTCTCGCGCGAGGGCCCGGCAGCCCTCCGCCGGCACGCCGGTGCGCTCCGCGGTCGTCTCCGGGGAGAAAGCCTCGACGAGCGGACCGAGCGGCGAGTCGCGCCCGACGACGTGCAGCAGCGAGAGCAGGAACCAGGCGTCGGTGTCGGGGCGGATCGGGACGTGCTCGAACGCCCGCGCGGTCTCGGTCCGCCGGGGGTCGACCACGACGACGCGCCCGCCGCGCGCGACGATCGCGCGGAGGCGGTCGCGGACTCGCGGCGCCGACAGCACGGAGCCGTTCGACACGAACGGGTTCGCGCCCACCATCAGCAGGAACGAGGTGCGCTCCAGGTCGGGGATCGGCACGCGCAGCGGCGAGCCGTACATGAGCGCGCTGGCCGCGAACCGGTTGTTCACGTCCTGCGAGCCGGCGGTGTAGTAGTGGGGCGAGCCGAGGGCGTCGACGAACCCCTTGCTCCAGAGGGTGTGCGAGTACGACGAGGCGCCGGGGTTGCCCATGTACCAGCCGATCGCGTCGCCGCCGTGGCGGTCGCGCACCTCCCGCAGGCGGGCGCCGACCCCGGCGATCGCCTCGTCCCACCCGACCCGTTCGCCGCCGCGCATCGGGTGGAGCAGGCGATCGGGCGCGTTCTGCACCTCGGTCATCGCGATCCCCTTCGGGCACGCGTACCCGCGCGACAGCGGGTGCTCCCGATCGGGCCGCAGGCGCTCGACGCGACCGCGGTCCACCGTCGCGACGAGACCGCAGTGCGCCTCGCAGATGCGGCAGAACGTGATCCGCTCTTCAGGCGGCATGGGTCGCGATGAGCTCAGCCAGCCGCGCCGGACGGTCCTCGGGGACGTAGACGTACGAGTCGTCGACGAGCTCGAGCGGGGCGCGCAGGATCTCCGCGAGCCGGCGGCCGTGCCGGATCGGGTAGATGAGCGTGCGCTCGGTCTGCCACACGACGAGCGCCGGCTTGTCGAAGCGCGTCAGTGCGCGCGCCGCCTCGAGCGTCTGCGACACGCGCGTGGCACGGAACGCCTTCCCGAAGTCGCGCCGGACGCCGAGGTCGCGAAGGCCCGGCTCGATCCAGCCCCGCATCACCTCGGGCGGCGGGTGGCGCTTGACCACCCAGCCGTACACCAGCGGCAAGCGCTGAACGCCGCGACGCCGGAGCGGCGCGCCCACGAGCTTCATCGCGCGCTGCGAGTAGCCGATCGGCCGCAGCGGCTTCGACCACCACGCCGGCCAGTTGCGGAACGCGTCGCATGGCGTGAGGACGAGCATGCCGAGGCGGTCCGGATTTCGAGCCGCCAGCATCTGGGCGAGAGCGCCGCCGGTGTCGTTGCCGACCAGGACGACGTCGGTGAGGTCGAGGGTCGTGATGAACTCGTCGATCAGCCCGGCGAGCGCAGGCGGCGACAGGTCCGCGTCGGGGTCCATCGCGATGGTGTGGGAGCCGAGGGGCCAGTCGGGAGCGATGCAGCGAAAGCCGGCGTCCACGAGCGGCGGCACGACGTTGCGCCACAGCGTGCCGTTCGTCAGGAAGCCGTGGACGAACACGATCGGGCGGCCCGTGCCGCGGTCGAGGTACCGGACCGTTCCCGCCGACAGTCGCACGGTGCTGTCGCTCATCGTGTCCCCCACCCCCGGAAGAGCGCCTCCAGCGAGGTCCGGAGGAGGTCGTCCGGGACGCCGTCGGGGTCGGCGAGACGCTCGAAGGCGGTGCCGTAGACGAGCGCGTTGACCGCCAGCGCGAGCGGGTCGGAGGCGTCGGTCCCGAGCATGCCGGCGGTGGTGTCGCGGAAGGCCGCGAAGCGGTCGGAGAATGCGCCGCGCCGCGCCGGGTCGCGTACGGAGTAGGCCCAGTACTCGACGAAGAGCAGGAAGAGCTCTGGCGAGCGGTCGAGGAAGTCGACCCACTGCTGCGCGCCCGCGGCGCTGCGGGCGGCCGGGTCGTCGCCCGCGTCCGCGACGGCGTCGGTCACCTCGCGCACGTGCCGCGCGATCTGCTCCTCGAACGCGCTGAGGAAGAGGTCCTCCTTGCCGGCGAAGTTCGCGTAGATCGCCCCGCTCGTGTAGCCGGCGGCCGCCGCGATCTCGTCGATCGACGCGCCCCCGAACCCGCGCGACGCGAACAGGCGAGTCGCCGCTTGGAGCAGGTCCTCGCGCGTGATCTGCTGCCGCTCCACCCGCCTCACGTAACGTACGTTATCGAAATAACGACGCTATCTCAGAGGTCGCGTCAGTCGTGTGACATCTCGTCGATGCAGACGGTGGCCGCGAGGATCAGGACGTCGTCCTGCTCGGGGGCGATCTCGATTCCGTAGGTGTCGCGGACCCGGAACCAGCGCTTCGAGATCTCGGCGATCTTGTGGCCGTCGCGCTCGATCTCGTACTCGTGGTCGACGATGTTGCCGTGCACCTCGAGGTCGGGTCCGTCGTCGACCTCGACGTGGAACCGGTCGCGGATGCCGATGAGCGCCTTCTTGATGGTTGCGAAGGTCTCGCCGTCGCGCTCGAGCTCCATCGTGTCCCGGACGCGCAGCTTCTTCTCGCGGATCCTGAAGAGCTCGTTTCCCGACGGAGTCTCGAGGACGAACGTGCTGCGGATCCGCAGCGCCTTGCCGTTGACCTTGAAGGCGTGGCGGTCGTCCTCGGTATCGATCCAGTAGTCGTCGCCGATCGCGAACAGCTTCTCGCGCATGCGGTAGCGAGTCCCGTCCGGCTCGTGGCGCCGGCGCAGCAGTGACATCCGTTCTCCTCTCGCTCGGGGCGAGCCTCCTCGGCCGCCGGGCGGGCGCGCAAGGATGCACGCCTGCCGGGCGCGGGCCTGCCGTCACCATCTCCGCGTCAGCGTCGCGCGCCCGGCGCCCACCAGTTCGCGGGCCCGAACAGCGTCACGAGCGCGGGCACGACGAGGGCGCGGACGACGGTCGCGTCGAGCAGGATGCCGGCCGCGAGGCCGGTCGCGAGGATGCGGATCTCGGTGCCCGGGCTCGCCGCGAGCGCGACGAACGCGAGGAAGAGGATGAGCGCGGCGCTCGTGACGAGGCGCCCGGTGCGCCCGAGCCCGGCGATCACCGCCTCGTCGGTCGAGCCGGTGCGGTCGTGCTCTTCGCGCATGCGGCTGAGGATGAACACCTCGTAGTCCATCGACAGCCCGTAGAGGAACGCGAAGATCGCGAGCGGGACCCAGTTCGTGATCGTCTCCGTCGCGGGCACGCCGCCGATGAGCTGCGAGCCGTGCCCGTCCTGCCAGACGAGCACCACGATGCCGAACGCGGCGGCGACGCTGAGCACGTTGAGGACGATCGCCTTCAGCGGGAGCAGGACCGAGCGCAGCGCGCGGGCGAGGAGCAGGAACGTCACGATGGCGATGAGGACGAGCATCACCGGGAACGCGGCGTAGATCGCCTCGGTGAGGTCCCGGTCCTGCGCGTCGGGGCCGCCGACCCCGAAGTCCCCGTCGGTGCCGCGCAGCGCGTCGACCGTCTTCTGCCCGTCGGGAGTCGCCGCGTCGTCGTGGAGCACGGCGACCTGCAGCGCACGGCCGTCGCGCCGCCAGCCCGCGCTGTCCGGGGCGAGCACGGCCGCGACGCCGGGCACCGCGTCGAGCTGCTCCCGGTCGCTTGCAGCGAGCGCCCA
>DATENL010000184.1:0-9672 GCA_035275105.1 Thermoleophilaceae bacterium | reverse complement strand
GACGGCGCTGGTGATCGTCCGCCGCCGCGAGGGTCGTGACCGCATTCCGGGCGCCGTGGCCGAGGCCGGCCGCAGGCTCGCGCCCGCCCCGCCGCCGCGGCTCGTCAGGCGCCTCGAGCTGGTCGAGGTGTGGGAGGTGCCGATCCGCTAGCCAGCCGCCGGTCCTCGGCCTCGCCGGCGCGCAGGAAGAAGTAGGCGAGCGCGACGATCATCACCACGACGTCCACCATCAGCATCAGGCCGCCGGCCAGCTGCTGGTCGTCCAGCGGCGTCAGGCCGTGCGAGCCGCCGCGCTCGACGTAGTAGTCGTAGGCCGGGGTGCGCGAGATCAGGAGGCCCATCCCCACGAACATGGCCAGGACCCGGGCGCCGAGGATGTAGCCGGCCTTCCAGAGCTCACCGGGCATCGGACGCCGGTGCGGCTCGATCGCGGGCCACCACACGAGCACCGCGGCGAGCAGGAACATCTGGTGCTGGATGCCGTGCACCCACTCGTTGCCGAGCGCGGCGTCCATCGCGAACGCGAAGTGCCAGGTGTAGAGGATCACCAGGTAGATCGGCAGCGCGACGAGCGGCCGCCTCAGCACACGGAACGCCGCCCGCAGCCGGCGGCGCCGCGCCAGCCGGACGAGCACCGGCCTGGGCAGCATGAAGAAGAGCACAGGGCTGCGCGCCCCGGCGAGCAGGAACGGCGCCGCCAGGTCGGCCATCAGGAGGTGCTGCGCCATGTGCGCGGTGAGCAGGTCGTCGGCCAGGTGGTCGACCGGCCCCAGGAGGCCGGCCGCCAGGAGCGCCACCCCCGCGTACCAGGCGACCTGCTGCCCGCGCGGGACGGCGTAGCCGCGCCGGCCGAGCACCCGCACCGCGCGCAGGTACAGGCCAACCAGCAGCGCGACGAGGACGAGCCCCGCGGGATCGAGCGAGATCACCCGCGAATTGTGACGAGGGGCGCGCTAGGCCGCGACCGGCTCACCCGGCGAGGTGCCGGGTGCCTGCTCCAGGATCTCCTGGGCCTCCTTGAGCTTGCCCTGGAACTCCTGGCGCTGCATGCGCGAGATCACGAGCCGCTGCACCTGCGCGGTGCCCTCGAAGATCTGGAAGATCTTCGCGTCGCGGAACCACTTCTCGAGCGGGCAGTCGGTGGTCTGCGCGTACTCGCCGACGAGGTCCATCAGCGTGGTGGTGGCCCACATCGACACGTCGCCGGCCTTGAGCTTGGACATCGAGCCCTGGCCGCCGGTCATCGGGATGCCGGCGCGGCCCATCCAGGCGGCGCGCTGCACGAGCAGCCTCGCGGCCTCGATCTCGGTGGCCACGTCGGCGAGCACCTGCTGGTAGCGCTGGAGCTCCAGCACCGGCTTGCCGTCCTCGGTCTTGTCCTCCAGGTACTCGAGCGTCCACTCGTACGACGCGCGCGCGATGCCGAGCGCGCCGGCGCCGACCAGCGGCCGCGTCATCTCGAAGGTGGCGAGGGCGCCCGACTGGCGCCCGGTCTTCTCGCCGGAGCGCGCGCGCTCGAGCTTCTTCTCGAGCTTGTCGAGCCCGCCGAGGAGGTTCTCCATCGGGACGCGGCAGTCCTCGAGGACGACCTCGGCGGTCTGCGATGCGCGGATGCCGAGCTTGTCCTCCTTCTTGCCCTGGGAGATCCCGGGCGCATCCTTGGGGACGACGAACGTGGCCTGGCCACGGTGGCCGAGCTTCGGGTCGACGGTGGCCACGACGACGGTGACGTCGGCGATGCCGCCGTTCGAGATGAAGACCTTGGTGCCGTTCAGGACCCACTCGTCGCCGTCGCGGACGGCTGTCGTGCGCAGCGAGGCGACGTCGGAGCCGGCCCCGGCCTCGGTGACGGCGTAGGCGCCGAGCTTGATGTCGTCACCCACCCCCATGCACTCGGGGACCCACTTGCCGATCTGCTCCGGCGTGCCGGATGAGGCGATGCCGGCGGCGGCGAGCGACGACGCGTTGATCGCGAGCGCGAGGCCCGCGCAGCCCCAGTTCAGCTCCTCCTGGTAGATGATCCCGTTCAGGCCGTCCCCGTCCGAGGCCATCGTCTGGAGCCAGTCGAGGCCGCTGAGCTTCCACTCGCGCGCCGCGCGGATCACGTCCCACGGGACCTCCTGCGTGCGGTCGTACTCGGCCGCCACGGGTCGCATTACCTCGGCCGCGAAGCGATGGCACTTGTCGCGCCACTCGTTCTGCTCGTCACTCAGGCGAAAGTCCACCGCTGAAGCCTCCGTATCCGACGTCTCACCGCGGCGCCCCGGCGGCCCGGCGCACCGGTTGACTGACCAGTCAATCCATTACCCAGGATACAAGGCCTTCCGACCGATCGGTCAGTTAGCCCGTCCGCCGCTTCCCGACCGCCCCAGGCGCCCGCCCCGCTCGCTATCGTGGCCCGCCGTGCCCCGGCGATCCCTCCTGCTCGCGGCCGTGGCGGCCCTCGCGATCTCCGGCTGCTCGCTGAAGAGCGACTCCGACGGGGGCGGGTCGATCGGGAAGGGCGTCAAGTCCGACACCAAGCAGGCGGCCTCGCAGCTCGGCTTCCCCGTCGCGGCGACGCGCGACACCACCCGCGTGAGCGGCGAGGACCCGGTCGCGGACGCCGCCGGAGTCGCCGAGGCGCTGTTCCCCGCGAGCTCACCCGATACGCGCCCCGGCTCGGTGGCGCTCGCCGACAAGAACGACTGGCAGGCCGGGGTCGCCGCGTCGGTGCTCGCCGGCGACCCGCTGCACGCGCCGATCCTGCTCTCGGACGGCGGTTCGCTGCCGGGCGCGACGAGCGGAACGCTGGGACGGCTCAAGCCGAAGGGGCAGGCGCTCTCGAAGGGCGCCCAGGTGATCCTCGTGGGCGACCAGCCACCGGCGCCCGGCGGCTACAAGAGCGGCCGCGTCCACGGCAAGGACCCGGCCTCGATCGCAGCGGCGGTCGACAGCTTCCAGACCGCGGTGGCGGGGAAGCCGTCCGACACGGTGATCGTCGCCTCGTCCGACCAGCCGGCGTTCGCGATGCCCGCCGCGACCTGGTCGGCCCGCTCGGGCAACCCGGTCCTGTTCGTGGAGCGCAACAGCATCCCGGCGCCCACCCGCAAGGCCATCGGCCTGCACGCGAAGCCGAAGATCCTGATCATGGGCCCGCCGGGCCTGATCTCGACCGCCGTCGAGGCGGAGCTGAAGAAGCTCGGCGACGTGACGCGCATCCAGGCCAAGGAGCCGGGGCCGGTCGCCGCCGCTGCGGAGTTCGCGCGCTCGCAGCAGACCTGGGGCGCCGACCACCCCGGGCGCAACTTCGCGCTCGTGAACGTCACCCGCCCGTCCGACGCGGCGGCCGCCGCGGCACTGGGCAGCAACGGCGTGTTCGCCCCGCTGCTCCTGACGGACAAGGCCAACGCGATGCCGCCCGCCCTCGAGGCCTACCTGTTGGACGTCCAGCCCGGGTACGAGAACGACGACCCGAGCGAAGCCGTCTACAACCGCGTCTGGATCCTGGGCAACACGGACACCGTCTCGCAGGACGTGCAGGCGCGCATCGACCAGCTCACGCAGCTCGTCCCGGTCGACCGCCCGCCCAAGCAGTAGCGTTCCGCTCGCCGTGAGCGAGTACGAGAAGCCGGAGCGCCTCGCGCGTGAGCCGACAGTCGAGGACGTACGCGAGCTGATGGGCGCGTCCACGCCGCACTTCGCGCTCCAGATCCGCAACCGGATCCGGACGCTGATCGAGGACCTGCCGCCCGGCCACCCGGCGCGCCAGGAGGGCGAGCGCGAGATCGAGCGGCTCGAGGGGATCGCGTTCGAGGGCGAGCATCGCGGCCCCGCCGTCGAGGGCGAGCGCGAGCTGCCGAGCCTGCGGCGCACCAGCACGGACTGATGGAGGCGGCGGCGCGGCTGCCCGCGGCTCTCGACCGCGCGCTGGCGCTGCTGTCGGCCGACGCACGTCGCGACGGCCGCCTCGCCCCCGCCGGCTACCTCGACCTGCTCGGCCCGGCCACGCCGGAGTCGACGGGCATGGCGCAGGACCTGATGGTCGGCCGGATCGTGCCGACGATCTACGAACGCTGGTGGCGGCCGGCGCTCGGACGCGTGGCGAAGGGCGTGATGGGCCCGGCGATGGCGGACGAGCACCGGATCGCGCGGCTGCTCCTGGGGATCAGCCCGGGCGACGGCATCCTCGACGTGGCCTGCGGCACGGGCAACTTCACGCGTGAGTTCGCGCGCAGCGTCGGGCCCGACGGGCTCGCCGTGGGGATCGACGTCTCGGAGACGATGCTCACCCGCGCCGTGTCCGACACGCAGACGGCCGGCCTGTCCGACCGCGCGGCCTACGTGCGCGGGGACGCATCCGAGCTGCCGTTCCTCGAATCGAGCTTCGACGGGGTCTGCTGCTTCGCGGCGCTCCACCTGTTCGCCGACCCGATGCGCGCGCTGGACCGGATGACGGCGGCGCTCACGCCGGGCGGTCGGATCGCGATCTTCACGTCAGTCCGCGGGCGCTCGGGGCCGCTCCGGACCTTCGAGTCGGTCGCCGGCCGGCGCAGCGGGATGCGCATGTTCGAGCGCGACGAGGTCGTGGACGCGCTTCGGCAGCGCGGCTACGCCGACGTCCAGCAGCGGGTGACCGGGCTCACGCAGTTCGTGGGCGGGCGCCTCGCGGCCGGCTGAGGCGCGGCCGGCGCCGCTCGCGGGCGCCCGGGGATCGCCCGGACGCCCGCGTCACACGGCTACTGGACCGGGTTCTTCCGGCCGCAGGTCTTGAAGCCGAGCTTCATCGCGATCTTCTCGCGATCGGCAGCCGCCTTCTCGAACGCCTGTGAGTCGGCGGCGAACTTGCCCTCCTTGTTGGACTCGGCGTCCGACTTCATGCTGGTGATGGCGGCGATGATCTTCTGGGTGCCGTCGTTGTAGGAGTCGAAGTCGTCCTTCGCCTCGTCCGGCACGTCCAGCTCCTTCAGCTTCTTGTCGAGGTCCTGGCGGATCGCGATCTCCTCACCCTGCTGCTTCGCCGCGTCCTTGGCGTTCTTCGGCGCGGGCTTGGGCGGGTGGGCCTTGTTGGTCTGCGCACAGAGGGCGTCGGCCTTCTTGACGAATTCCTGCTTCGACGGCCCCGAGTCGCCGCAGCCGGCCAGCACGGCGAGCGCCGCGATCGTCGCGAGCGCGGCCACGGGGCCGAGCAACCTGCTGCTGAGAGTCATCTGGTGGGTTCCTTTGAGCGGGTTCGGTCGGTTCGGACCGGTGGAGGGTAGCCGGGGCCGCCTAGACCGCGGCGGCCTCCGAGCGCGCCAGCCCGGCCAGCTCCGCCACGCGGTCACGGTGCTGCCGCGCGGAGCCGAAGAGCGCGCCGTCCGTGCGGGCGCGCTTGAGGAAGAAGTGGAGGTCGTGCTCCCAGGTGAAGCCGATCCCGCCGTGCACCTGGAGCGCCGACGCGGTCACCCGCCAGCCGGCGTCGGCGGCGTAGGCCTTGGCCATCGACGCCGCCAGCGGCAGCGAATCGGGCTCGTGGTCGGCGGCCCAGGAGGCGTAGAGGGTCGTGGCCCGCGCGCCCTCGGTCTCCAGGAGCATCTGGGCGCAGCGGTGCGAGACCGCCTGGTAGGCGCCGATCGGGCGCCCGAACTGCTGGCGCTCCTTCGCGTACTCGACCGCCATCTCCATCGTGCGCTGGGCGACGCCGACCAGCTCGGCCGCCAGCGCGATCTCGATCCGCTGCCAGGCGCCGCGCACGTCGCCGTCGAGAGCCTCGCCGCCGCCGTTCGGCTCGACGCGGAAGTAGCGGCGCGTGGAGTCGATCGTGTCGGCGCGCTCGACCTGGAGGTCCCCGGCCGGGTGGGCGGTCGCGCTGCCGTTCTCGAACAGGACGATCACCGAGGCCGTATCGGCGTCGGGCACGAGCGGCGCCACGCCGTCGCGCACGACGCCGACCGTGCCTCTCTCCTCCCCGGAGGCGATTCCCGGCAGCCAGCGGTCGCGCTGCTCGTCGGACCCGGCGTGGGCCACCACGAGTCCCGCCGCCGCGTTCGAGAAGAACGGCGCCGGCGCCAGCGCGTAGCCGAGCTCCTCCTGGACGATCGTCAGCTCGACCTGGCCGAGGTCCTGCCCGCCGTGACCCTCGTCGATGAAGATCCCGGGCCAGCCCAGCTCGGCGATCTCCTTCCAGATCGAGTCGTCGTACTCGCCCGCCTCGGCGAGCTCACGCAGCTTGTCGGGCTTGAAGCGAGCCGCGAGGAAGTCGTGCGCGGTGGACTTGATCGCCTGCTGGTCGTCGGTGTAGTCGAAGTTCATCGGAGTCGCGGGAGGCCGAGCACGCGCTCGGCGACGATGTTCTTGAGGATCTCGGTCGTCCCGCCCTCGATCGAGTTCGCGCGGGCGCGGAGGAAGCGGTAGGTCCACTGGTCGTCGAGGACGGGCGCCTCGGGGCCGCGGATGTCCATCGCCAGCTCGGTGAGCGCCTGGTTCGAGTCCGACCACTGCCACTTGACCAGCGAGCCCTCGGGGCCCGGGATGCCGGTCTTCATGATGTGCGTCAGGCCGCGCGACGCGTTCAGCCGCAGCGCCTCCGCCTCGATGTAGATCTGGGCGATCCGCTGCCGCACCACCGGGTCGTCCTCGAGGCCGGCCTCGCGCGCCATCTCGATCACCTGGCCGAGCGCGATCTTCAGCGCGATCGCCGAGCCGAAGCCGAGGCCGGCGCGCTCGTGCATGAGCGTCGTGATCGCGACCGTCCAGCCGTTGCCGACGCCGCCGACGACGTTCTCGTCGGGGATCCGCGCCTCCTCCATGAAGATCTCGTTGAACTCCGCCTCGCCGGTGATCTGGCGGAGCGGGCGCACCTGCACGGCGTCCTGCTCCATGTCCATCAGGAAGTAGGTGAGGCCCTTGTGCTTGGGCGCGTCGGTGTCGGTGCGAGCCACGAGCATGCACCACTTGGCCTCGTGCGCGAACGTCGTCCACACCTTCTGCCCGGTCACGACCCACTCGCCGTTCGACTTGACCGCCTTCGTCTTGAGCGACGCGAGGTCGGAGCCCGACTCGGGCTCGGAGAAGCCCTGGCACCAGATCTCCTCGGCGGTGAGGATCGGCTTCAGGTAGCGCTGCTTCTGCTCCTCGGTCCCGTGCGCGATGACCACCGGCCCGCCCATGACGAGGCCGAGGACGTTCGCCGTCATCGGCGCCTTCGCCCGCGCCATCTCCTCGTTGAAGAGCGCCTGCTCGATCAGCGTGGCGCCGCGGCCGCCGTACTCCTCCGGCCACGAGAGCCCGGCGTAGCCGGCCTCGTCCAGCTTGCGCTGCCACTCCTTGCGGAACTCGAACGCCGCCTCGTCGCCCTCGGGCTCCTGGCCGGGGTGGTTCTCCTCGACCCAGGCCCGCAGCTCGTCGCGGAAGGCCTGCTCCTGGGGGGACAGAGTGAGGTCCACGGAGCGGTGATGCTACAGACCGCGGTCCGCCGGCTACGCGTCGAGTACGTGGAGCAGCGCGTCCACGATCGCCGGATCGAACTGCGTACCGGCGAAGCGGCGCAGCTCGCGCCGCGCCTCGGCGTCGGGCATGGCGGCGCGGTACGGGCGGTCGCTGGTCATCGCGTCGAGCGCGTCGCAGGCGAGGATGATCCGCGAGCCGAGCGGTATCCGCTCGCCCGCCAGGCCGTCGGGGTATCCGCCCCCGTCCCAGTGCTCGTGGCCGTGGCGCACGAGCGGCCTGACGCCGGCCAGGAACTCGACCGGCGCGAGGATCTGCTCGCCGACCACGACGTGGCGCTCGACCTCGGCGCGCTCGGCGTCGGTCAGCGGGCCCGGCTTGTTGAGGATGGCCTCCGGCACCGCGATCTTGCCGATGTCGTGGAACGCCGCGCCGTAGCGGAGGTCGCGCAGCGCCTCGCCGCCGAGGCCCAGCGCGAGCCCGACGGCCTCCGCCGTGTCCACGATCGACCGCGCGTGCAGCGCCGTGTGAGCGTCCTTCGCCTCGAGCGCCGCCGCGAGCGCCTCGGCGGTGCCGATGTACGCGCGCTCGAGCTGCTCGTAGAGGGTCGCCGACCGCAACGCCGCTCCGAGCTGGTCGGCGACCGTCTCTATCAGCCGCGCATCGCCCTCGTCGAACGCCTCGGTCATCGTCTCCTGCACGTCGATCGCGCCCCACATCTGGGCGCCGACCCAGATCGGCGAGACCAGCTCGGAGCGCACCGCCTCGGTCATCTCGGACGCGAAGTAGTCGGGGTCGCGCTCGGTGTCGGGGACGACGACGGTGCGGCGCTCGCGCATGCAGCGGCCGATCACGCCGGCGCTGCGGGGCTGCCGCCACTGCTTGGGCAGGCGCTCGAACGCGGCCCCGCGGCCGCCCACCGCGACGATCGTCTCCTCGCCCTCCGGCCGGAGGATCGCGCAGGTGAAGTAGCCGAACGCCCGGTGGAGCTCCTCGACCGCGGCCTCGACGATCTCCCCCACGTCGGTCATCTCGGAGAGCCTCGCGCCGAGGGCGTTCGCGAGCGTGAGCTGGCGGTTGCGCTTCTTCAGCGGCTCGGTCTCGCGCGCGGCGGTGGCGGGCTGGCCGCGGCGCGGCTCCTCGTCGCCGCCGTCGGCGGGCTCGGCCGGGCGCGTCTGCCCGAGCTCGAAGTCCTCGGGGACGGCGGTCGCGGCGATCGCCGTGCCGCGGATGCCCTGCTGCTTGCCGTACAGCAGCGCGCGGTCGGCCTCGCGCAACAGCTCGCTGGGCGACAGGCCGGGGGTCCACTCGGCCACGCCCGCGGTCGCGTAGGTGGCGACCTTGTCGTGCCCGAGCTCGGCGATCGCCTCGCTGAGGCGGTGGATCGCGCGGCGCGCGATCTCCTCGCCGCGCTCGGCCTCGGAGTCGACCGAGACGATCGCGAACTCGTCGCCGCCGTAGCGCGCCACGAAGTCGTACGGCCTGACGGCCTGGCGCAGGGCGCGGCCGACGCGGCGCAGGACCTCGTCGCCGGCCAGGTGGCCCTGGCGCTCGTTCACCTGCTTGAAGTGGTCGAGGTCGATGAGGACCACGGTGAGCGCACGGCCGGTGCGGCGGCTGCGCTGCATCTCGCGCCGCAGCGTCTCGTGGAGCGCGGCGTGGTTCATGCAGCCGGTGAGCGCGTCGGTCCGGGCGGCCTCGGCGAGGTCGGCGTGGACGCTCGCGTTGCGGCAGGCGACGGCGGCCAGCTCCGCGAAGCTCTCGAGCAGGTGCGCGTCCTCGTCGAGCACCACGCGGTCGCGCGTCCAGCCGGCCCACATGGCGCCGCGCAGCTCGCCGTCCCAGCGCATGGGCACCGACATCGCGGTGCGGATGTCCGCGAACGGCGACCCCACGGTCGGGCTCGCGTCGCGCACGTAGTCGTTGGAGAGGATCGGGCGGCCCAGCTCGAGGGCGCGGGCGGCGATCCCGCCCGCCTGCTCGACGGCCCCACCTGCCTCGCGTGCGACGCTCGAGGCCTCGAGCATCAGCGAGCTGCCGCCGGAGCCGCGGAAGACCAGCACCCGGTCGGCGCCGAGGATGCCCGCCGCCTCCTCGCAGATGCGCGGCAGCACGCGGGTCAGGTCGAGGCTCTCGTTCAGCGCCTTCGCGGCGCGCGCGATCGACGTCTGCCGCGCGCGCTGGGCGCCGTGCTCCTCGGCCAGCAGCAGCTGGGCGAGGTTCGCGCGCGCCGCCTCGGCCAGCGCGGCGACGGCCTCGAGGTCG
>DATENL010000183.1:0-2685 GCA_035275105.1 Thermoleophilaceae bacterium | reverse complement strand
CATCACCGTGCCGGCGGCACCGGCGATGGCCCCGATCGCGGCGATGAAGAAGAAGACCTCGGACATGCGGGCTTACTCGTCCGCCGTCCGTAGCGGAGTTCGCTCAGCTGGCGGGGCGAGGAGCATTTCCTTCGTGAAGATGAGATCCGACCGCGAGTAGTCCGACAGCTCGTAGTCGTTGCCCATCGTGATCGCGTCGAAGGGGCAGGCGACCTCGCAGTAGCCGCAGAAGATGCAGCGCGCCATGTTGATCTCGTAGACCTCGGCGTAGCGCTCGCCCGCGGACACCTGGTGGTCGGGCGTGTTCTCGGCCGCCACCACGCGGATGCACTTGGCCGGGCAGGCCGCGGCGCAGAGCGAGCAGCCCACGCACTTCTCGAGTCCCGTGTCCTCGAACCGGTGCAGCTTGTGGCGGCCGCGGAAGCGCGGGTAGACCGGCGTCTTCTGCTCGGGGTACTCCATCGTCACGGGCCCCTCGACCAGCCGCCCCAGCGTGGTCTTGAGGCCGCGCAGCGTCTCCCCGAACGCGCGGTACGCGCCGCCCAGCCCGCCGGGCTCCGGCCCGCGCTGGACCTCGATCACGTCCTCGGCCGGGTTCCAGGGGCTCACGACGCCACCACGATCGCCGTGACGAGGGCGTTGAGCGTCGCGAGCGGCAGCAGCACCTTCCACCCGAACGACATGAGCTGGTCGTAGCGGAGGCGCGGCAGCGTCGCCCGGATCCAGATGAACAGCAGGATCACGAAGAACATCTTCAGGATCACCCAGAGCGGGTCGAGCGCAGCGGGCCCGGGCCCGTGCCAGCCGCCGAGGAACATCGCCGTCGCGATCCCGGAGATCGCGATCATGTTGATGTACTCGGCCATGAAGAACGAGCCGAAGCGCATCCCGCCGAACTCGGTGTTGTAGCCGGCGACGATCTCGGCGTCGGCCTCGGGCAGGTCGAACGGCGGCCGGTTGGTCTCGGCGAACGCGGCGACCATGAAGATGCAGAAGCCGACGAACTGCGGGACCGCGTACCACATGCCGCCCTGTGCGACGACGATCTCCGTGAGCGACAGGGACCCGGCCGTGAAGACCACGCCCAGGAGCGAGAGCCCGAGCGCCACCTCGTACGAGATCAGCTGGGCGGCGGAGCGCATCGCGCCGAGGAACGAGTACTTGGACCCGGACGCCCAGCCGCCGAGCATCAGCCCGTAGAACGCGAGCGCGCCGAACGCGAACGCCCACAGGATCCCGATCGACACGTCGATCCCGTACAGGCCGTAGTCGGCGCCGAAGAGCCCGTCGTGGACGACGTTGCCGAACGGGACGATCGCGAGCGTCACGACCGCGGTGAAGATCGAGATCGCGGGGGCGATGGCCATCATCCACGGCACGGCCGTGCGCGGCGTCGCCTGCTCCTTCGACAGCAGCTTGAGCACGTCGGCGAGCGGCTGAAGCAGCCCGAACGGGCCGACGCGGTTGGGGCCGAGGCGCGATTGGAAGCGGCCGAGCAGCTTGCGCTCGAGCAGCAGGACCATCGGCACGACGCCGAGCACGAACGCGAAGATCACGAGCGCCTTGACGATCTGGACGAGGGTCGTCTCGACGAACCCGACCTCGGCGAGCAGCGCGTTCACGCCTTGCGCACCTCCACGCTGCGCGGCAGCCCGTTCACGAGCGCCGTGGCGTTCTCCTCGCTCGTCCCCTCGGTGAGGAACACGCTGCCGGCGGGGAGCCGCGAGCGCAGCACGGCCCGCGCGCGCACGCTGGTGCCGTTCACGGCCACCTCGATCTCGTCGCCGGCCGCGATCCCGAGCCGGTCCGCGTCCGCGGCCGAGAGCTCGGCCCGCTGGTGGGGGGCGAGGAAGCGCATGCTCGGCGCGTGCTCGGTCACCCGGTCCGCCCACAGCGACCGCGCGGTGCCGAGGCGCAGGCCGTCCGGCAGCTCGGGCGGAAGCTCCACGCTCGGCTCCGGCAGCGGGGTCTGCGGGAGCTGGTCGGCCGCGTCGCGGTCCTGCCAGCGCACGCCGCGGCCGCCGATCTCGTCGAGCGTCAGGCCGCGGTAGAACGGGACGGTGTCCGCCATCAGCCGCGTGAGCTGCGCCGGCTTGAGGCGGAAGGGGGCGCCCGACAGCTCGGACACCAGCTCGAGCAGGACGTCGGTCTGCGCGCGCACGGCGCCGGCGCGGCCGACCGCCTGGCGGACGCGCTGCAAGCGCCCGTCGGGGTGCGTGACGGTGCCCTCCTTCTCGGCGTAGGTCTCGGCGGGAAGGACCACGTTGGCGAAGCGCTCGACGGACTCGGTGAGGAAGTCACTGAAGGCGAGCACGAAGTTGGCGGTCTCGAGGCCGCGCTCCCACGCCCCGCGGTCGGGGTGCGTCCGGAGTGGGTCGGACTGGAGCAGGACCAGGCCGCTGAGGTCGTCCCCCAGCGCATTGCCGATCCCGGCCGCGTCCAGCCCCGGCTCGTCCGCGTCCACGAGTCCCGCCTTGAGGTTCGGCTGGCAACCGACCTCGCGCAGGCCGCGTGCGTTCGTTCCGGCCGGGACCTCGATCATCCCGGCGCCGTCGTCGGTGTTCAGGCCGAGGGCGCGCGCGAGCGCCAGGAGGCCCGCGATCGCGTTCGAGCCGCGCCCCCCGTGCGCGACGCGCTCGCCCCAGAGCACCACGACCGGCCCGGCCCCGCGCAGCGCCTCGGCGG
>DATENL010000182.1:0-15613 GCA_035275105.1 Thermoleophilaceae bacterium | reverse complement strand
CGCCCGCCTCGCGGTGGGCCTCCTGCTCGCGGTCCTGGTCGCGCTGCCCGCGGGCGCCGTCGCCGCGCCGGCGGAGGCGCCGAAGCCGCCGAAGGTGCGCGCGCCGGCCGCGATCGTCGTCGACGCCGACACCGGCGTGGTCCTCTACGAGAAGCACCCCGACCGGCGCCGCTCGATCGCCAGCACCACCAAGCTGATGACCGCGCTGCTGACCCTGCGCGAGGCCAAGCCGGGCCAGGTGCTGAGCGCGGCGCCGTACGCCGCGGGCGCGGCCGAGTCGACGCTCGGGCTGGAGGCCGGAGAGCGGATGACGGTCCACGACCTGCTCCGGGCGCTGCTCCTCCCGAGCGCCAACGACGCCGCCGCGACGCTGGCGCGCGGGATCGCGGGGTCGGAGGACGAGTTCGTGACGCGGATGAACGCCGAGGCGCGCGCCCTCGGGCTGGGCGGTACGAGCTACGCGAACCCGGTCGGCCTCGACGACCCGGCCAACTACTCGACGGCGCGCGACCTGGCCACCCTGGCGCGCCACCTGCTGCGGGATCGAACGTTCGCGGGGATCGTCGACCTGCCGCGCGCGCGGCTTCGGAGCGGCGCGCATCCGCGCACGGTGCTCAACCGCAACACGCTCGTGGGCGAGCGCCCGTTCGTCGACGGAGTTAAGACCGGCCACACGCAGCAGGCGGGCTACGTGCTCGTGGGGGCCGCGCACCGCGGCGGCGCGAAGGTGGTGAGCGTGGTCCTGGGCGAGCCGAGCGAGGCGGCCCGCGACTCGGAGACGCTCGAGCTGCTCCGCTACGGCCTCAAGCGCTACACGAGCGTGCACGTGATCTCCGCGGTGCGGGCGCTCGACCTGGTGCCGGTCAGCTACTTCGACGGAGCGAAGGTCACGCTCCACGCGGCGCGCGACGTGAGGCTCACCGTCCCCGTCGGCGCCCGGATACACACGTACGTGCGGATGCCGTTCCCAGTGCATCTGGTCGGCCCCAAGCCGGGCGGCGCGACGGTGGGCGAGATCACGGTGGCGGTCGACGGCCACCCCGCGGCCAGGGTCCCGCTCGTCACCGGCCAGGAGGTTCCGTCGTCGAGCTTCGTGCGGCGCCTGGCCATCGAGGCGGGCCACACCCGCCCGACGTTAGCCTTAGGGATCATCGGAGTGGCCCTATTGGCACTGCTGCAGTTCGGGGGACCGCTGGTGGGGTTCCGAGGGGTCCGTCGATGATTATCACGGTCACGCTCAACGCGGCGATCGACAAGACGCTCGCGGTACCCAACTTCCGCCTCGGCCGGCGCCACCGGGCCGTCGAGCAGGCGGCGATGGCGGGCGGCAAGGGCGTGAACGTCGCGCGCGCGCTCAAGGCGCTCGGGCAGCCCGTGATCGCGACGGGCGTCGCGGGCGGGCACACCGGCACGCGGATCATCGAGCAGCTGACCGAGGACGCGATCCTCAACGACTTCGTGCGCATCGGCGACGAGTCGCGCACCTCGACCGCGGTGGTCGATCCGACCACCGGCGAGCAGACCGAGATCAACGAGCGCGGCCCCGACGTCTCGGAGGCGGAGCTCGAGCTGTTCGTCGACAAGCTGCTCTACCTCGCCAAGGGCGCGGGCGTGGTGGTGTTCTCCGGCAGCCTGCCGCGCGGCGTTCCGGCGGAGCTGTACGGGCGTCTGATCCAGGAGCTGCGGCGCACGGGCGTCACGACGGTGCTCGACTCGGAGGGCGAGGCGCTGCGCCACGGCACGCGCGCCGAGCCGACCGTGGTCACGCCGAACCAGGACGAGGCGGAGGAGCTCGTGGGCCACGAGTTCGCCGAGGACGACGACCTGCCGGGCGCGGTGGGGGAGATCGCCGAGATCGGCGCGCGCGAGGCGATCCTCACGCTCCCGACCGGCTGCATCGCCCTCGTGGGCGAGGAGCCGGAGCGGGGGCTGTACCGGGCGAGCGTGGACCCCGGCGTGGTCGACGCGCGCTCGCGCGTGGGCTCGGGCGACGCGTTCCTGGCCGGCTACGTCGCGGCGCGCTACACGGGCCGCCCGACCGGCGACTGCGTGCGCTTCGCCGTCGCGTGCGGCGCCGAATCGGTCCAGCACTTCGGCGCGGGCGTGCTCGACCCGGCGGCGGTGGCGCGCCTCGAGCACCAGGTGGCGGTCGAGGAGCTGTCCGAGCAGGCGCTCCACGCAGGCGGATGAGACGCGCGCTGCTGGCGGCCGCGCTCCTTGGGGCGCTGGTTGCCGCTCCGGCGGCGGACGCGGCCGACCCCTGTGCGCCGTGGAGCGATCGCGTCGTGGCCGAGGGGCTCGGGAGCCTCGAGAACGTCGAGGTCGACGCGCACGGCGGACTGCTCGTCTCGGCGTCGGATCAGGACGGGATCGTGCGGATCACGCGCGACGGGAAGTCCAGGGTGCTGGTGCCGGACGTGGTCAGCCCCGGCGGTCTGCGCGTACGGCGCGGCGTGCTCTGGTTCAACACGCACGACACGCTCCAGAGCGGCCTGTCGGACCGCCCCGACGGCACGCTCGAGCGGTTCGACCTGACCACCCGCAAGCGCACCGTCTTCGCCAGGGACATCATCATGCCCAACGGGCTCGTCTTCCTCCCGAACGGAAACGCCCTGACGAGCCGCGACATCGGCGGCCCGCCGGCGATCTACGTCGTGCCGCGGAAGAGCCCCGCGAAGCACCGCGCGTGGGCGCAGACGGACGACTCGAACGGGATGGCGGTGGATCCGACGGGCCGCTTCGTGTACGCGGTCCAGACGTTCAAGTTCGACTCGCCCCTGCTCCGGATCCCGATCTCGAACCCGTCGAAGATCGAGGTGTTTGCGCGGCTCGGCGACGCGAAGGGGCTCGACGACATGACGATCGACCGCGACGGGATCCTCTACATCGCGGCCAACGCGACCGGCGAGATCATCCGCTTCAACCCGCGCACCAAGCGGTCGTGCACGATCGCCGGCGGGGTCGACGCGGGCTGGCGGAACACGTCGGCGGTCAAGTTCGGCTGCGGGCCCGGCTGGCGCTCGGACCACCTGTTCGCGGTCGGCTTCGACGGCGTCGTCCACGAGCTGACCCCGCCCGGGGCGGGCCCGCACGCGACCGGCGACTGCCGCGACCACTTCGTGCGCCGCCACGGGCCGAGGCGGGCGCGCAACCCGCGCCACTTCGCGCCGTCCGGTTCTTCCCGCAAATAGCGGCGGAGGGCGCTCGCGGGGCGCGGTGCGGGCGGTGCTAACGTCACTTTCAGTCCGCCTCCGAACCTAGGATGCCGCCATGGAAGTAGAGATCGGTCGGGGCAAGAAGGGCCGCCGCGCATACGGCTTCGACGACATCGCCATCGTCCCCAGCCGCCGCACGCGCGACCCCGACGACATCGACATCACCTGGACCCTCGGGCCCTACCGGTTCGAGCTACCGCTCCTGGCGGCGGCGATGGACGGGGTCGTGTCGCCCACCACGGCGGGCATCGTCGGCAAGCTCGGCGGGCTCGGGGTGCTCAACCTCGAGGGCATCTTCACCCGCTACGAGGACGCCGACGAGCAGCTCGAGCGCATCTCGCTGCTGCCGCCGGACCAGGCCACGGCCGAGATGCAGCGCATCTACCGCGAGCCGATCAAGGAGGAGCTCGTCGCCCAGCGGGTCCAGGAGATCAAGGAGCAGGGCGTCGTGTGCGCGGCCTCGCTCACCCCGCAGCGCGTCACCCGCTACTACGAGACCGCGCTCGAGGCAGGCCTCGACATCCTCGTCATCCAGGGCACTGTCATCTCGGCGGAGCACGTCTCCACCACCAGCGAGCCGCTCAACCTCAAGGAGTTCATCCGCGAGGTGCCGATCCCGGTCGTCGTCGGCGGCTGCGCCTCGTACTCCACGGGGCTCCACCTGATGCGCACCGGCGCCGTGGCCGTGCTTGTCGGCGTCGGGCCGGGCGCCGCCTGCACCACGCGCGGGGTGCTGGGCATCGGGGTACCGCAGGCCACGGCGATAGCCGATGTCCAGGCGGCGCGCTCCCAGCACATGCTGGAGACGGGCGAGTACGTGAAGGTGATCGCCGACGGCGGGATGCGCAACGGCGGCGACGTCTCGAAGGCGTTCGCCTGCGGGGCCGACGCCGTGATGATCGGGTCGCCGCTCGCCCGCGCCTTCGAGGCGCCGGGACGCGGCTTCCACTGGGGGATGGCCACCTTCCATCCGTCACTGCCGCGCGGGGCGCGCGTCAAGACCACCCAGAACGGCACGCTCGAGCAGATCCTGCTCGGCCCGGCGCACGAGAACGACGGCACGTTCAACCTCGTCGGCTCACTGCGCACGTCGATGGCCACCTGCGGGTACGAGGACATCCCGTCGTTCCACCGGGCCGAGGTGATGGTGGCGCCGGCGCTCCAGAGCGAGGGCAAGCAGCTCCAGCGCGACCAGGGCATCGGCATGGGCGCCACGCGCGCCGCGGCCGCCGCGCCCGAGTCGGGCGAGACCGACGCGGTGCCGGCCGACAACGGCGGCGGCTCCGTGGGCGTCCCGACCGTGGCGTGAACCCGAAGCTCGCCGAGGTCCAGTCCGAGGCTGACACGGCGGCGGGCGGTACGCGGGCGCAGGAAGTGCTCGTGTTGGACTTTGGTGGGCAGTACTCGCAGCTGATCGCGCGGCGCGTGCGCGAGTGCGGCGTCTTCAGCGAGCTCTTGCCGCACACGGTCGCGCTCGACGAGATCAAGCGCCGCGCGCCGCGCGGGCTGATCCTCTCGGGCGGGCCGGCCTCGGTGTACGCGGACGGGGCGCCGCGCTTCGCTCCGGAGCTGCTCGAGCTCGGCATCCCGGTCATGGGCATCTGCTACGGGATGCAGGTGATGGCGCTCGAGCTCGGCGGGCGCGTGGAGGGCGCGTCGGTGGGCGAGTTCGGGCGCTCGCGGCTCACCGTGCGCGAGCCGGGCCGCCTGCTCGCGGGGCTGCCCGAGGAGCAGAGCTGCTGGATGTCGCACCGCGACACGGTCTTCGAGGCGCCGCCCGGCTTCACCGCGCTGGCGTCGTCCACCGAGTCGCCGGTCGCCGCCTTCGAGGACCAGGAGCGGGCGCTGTACGGGATCCAGTTCCATCCCGAGGTCGCGCACACGCCCTACGGCACCGCGATCCTCACCACCTTCCTCGAGGACGTCTGCGGCTGCGACATGAGCTGGTCGCCGGCGTCGGTCGTCGAGGAGCAGATCGAGCGGATCCGGGCTCAGGTGGGTGGCGAGCGCGTGATCTGCGGGCTGTCCGGCGGCGTCGACTCCTCCGTCGCGGCGCTGCTGGTCCACAGGGCGGTGGGCGACCAGCTCACCTGCGTGTTCGTGGACCACGGGCTGATGCGCAAGAACGAGGGCGACCAGGTGATCGCCGCGTTCCGCGACACGTTCCAGGTGCCGCTCGTGGCGGTCGACGCGGAGGACCGCTTCCTCGCGCGGCTCGCGGGCGTCACGGATCCCGAGCGCAAGCGCAAGATCATCGGCGAGGAGTTCATCCGCGTCTTCGAGGAGCAGGCGCGCGAGCTGGGCAACCCGCGCTTCCTCGTGCAGGGCACGCTGTACTCGGACGTGATCGAGTCGGGCGGAGGGCACGGCGCGGCCACGATCAAGTCGCACCACAACGTGGGCGGCCTGCCGGAGGACCTGAAGTTCGAGCTGGTCGAGCCGCTGCGGGCGCTGTTCAAGGACGAGGTGCGTCAGGTCGGCTCGGAGCTGGGCATGCCCGAGCGCCTCGTCTGGCGTCAGCCGTTCCCGGGCCCCGGTCTGGCGATCAGGGTCGTGGGCGGCGAGGTCACGAAGGAGCGCCTCGAGCTGCTCCGCGACGCCGACTTCGTCCTCCAGGACGAGATCCGCTCGGCGGGCCTGTACCGCGAGCTGTGGCAGTCCTTCTGCGTGCTCCCCGCGGGCCTCAAGACGGTCGGCGTGCAGGGCGACGAGCGCAGCTACGGCTACGCGATCGTGATCCGCGCCGTCACGAGCGACGACGCGATGACCGCCGACTGGGCCCGCCTGCCCTACGACCTGCTCGAGAAGATCGCCTCGCGGATGATCAACGAGATCCCGCAGGTGAACCGGGTGACGCTGGACATCACCAGCAAGCCCCCCGGAACCATCGAGTGGGAATAGGTCCGGGCGGCTGCAAACCGGCGCATTCCGGCGTCCTCGGTCGCGGACGTGCCCAGCACTGTCCGCTCCCTGCGTCCTTGGACTGCTTGGTTTTCGCACCCGGACCTATCCCCACTACGTGGGAGTAGGTCCAGCTCAGCCGGCTGGCTGGACGCGCGCGGCTAGAAGCTCGCCGGTCTGGCGCTCCAGCTCGGGCAGCTCGTGCTCGCGGGCGATCGCCGCTGCCCGCTCGAGCATCTCGCGGGCGCGATCGGGATCGGCGTCGCGGGCGATCAGCGCCTCGGCCCACCCGTACAGCGTCCGCGCGAGGTAGACGCGAGCGCCCATGCGCTCGTTGACCTCGACCGACTTCGCGAACCAGCGCTCGGCGTCGTCGTGGCGCCCCGCCGTCCCCGCGGCGCGCGCGAGGTACAGCGAGAGGCTGCCGCTCGAGCCGAGCCCGTTCGATCCGATCAGGTCCTCGTAGGGCGCGAGCCGGGCGCACACGGCCTTGGCGGCTGTCGCGTCGCCGACCCGTGTCGCGATCTCGCCGAAGTAGGCCACGGCGGTCGTCCACGCCTGGTCCTTCGGCACCGACTCGAACTCGTCGGCCGTGAAGCGCTGGAGCAGCGGGCGGGCCTCGTCGAGCCGCGTGTCGCCCTCCACGTAAACCAGGGCCATCGCGGCCTGGAAGGCGGGGATCGCGGGCTTGTCCTCCGCGGTCTGGACGATCAGCTCCTCGATCTCCTCGAGCCGCCCCTGCACCACGCGGATGTAGGCGAGCTGCGCGACGTAGACCATCAGCGCGTCCGGCTCCCCGCTGTCCGTGCCGAGGGCCACCGCCTCCTCCGCCGTCGCCTCGGCCTCGGCCAGCCTGCCGGTCAGGCACGCGTAGGAGCCGCGCGTCCACATGGCGGTCCAGAGGAGGCTCGGCCGGTTGGTCCTCCGTGCCTGGCTCTCCATGTCCGCAAGGCCCCGCTCGATCTCCGCGGTGTCGCCCGACTCGCTCGCGGTGATGAACCGGTGGTACCCCGCCCAGAACCCCAGCACGGGGTCGCCGACACGATCCGCGATCTCGGCGAGCCGGCGAGCGTCGCTCGCGTGGCGGTCGAGCGTGCCGGCGAACCAGGTGGCCAGGCAGCGCTCGTGGAGCACGTGGCCCAGCACGCGCTCGTCCCCGAGCTGCTCGGCGAGGGCGAGCGCCTCGCTGCCCAGCGCGTCCCGCTCCTCGAGACTCGCGCCCCAGGTGATCTCGACGGCGAGCAGGGAGAGCAGCCGCGCCCGGCGGTCGGGCATGCCGTCCCCGACGAGGTCGAGCGCGGCGCGGAGCGCGTCGATCCGCTCGTCGTCGACGTCGCCGAACGAGCTCACCTGGCCGCGGTTGCTGTTCAGGGCCGCCCGGCTCAGGCGGTCGGCGTCGCCGAGCTCGCGGGCGATCGAGCACGCCTCGAGGATCGTCTCCCGGAACGCGCCCTCGCCGGCCTGGCGCTGGGCGTCGCCGAGCCCGATCAGCAGGTCGCAGCGCAGGCCGCGGTCGGGCTCGGCCCGCTGCGCGAGGAGCTCGAGCGCCTGCGTGAACCAGCGGAGCGCCTCGTCGGGGGCGAGCTCCGCCAGCGCTCGCTCGCCCGCGCGGCGGCTGTAGTCGAGCGCGCGCTCGGTGTCGACGCTGGTGGTGGCTAGCGTCCAGTGGTGAGCGAGCTCGGCCAGCCGGGGGCCGGGATCGGCGCCGCACAGCTCCTCGAGCGCCTCGGCGATCTTCAGGTGCAGGCGCGCGCGCCGGGTCGGCCCGAGCCCGTCGTAGAGCGTGTGCGTGAAGAGGGCGTGGGCGAACGCGAACCGCCCCGGCTGGTCCGGAGACTCGCTGACCACGGACGACCCGGCCGCCTCCTCCAGCAGGTCGAGCAGGGCGTCCTCGCCGACGTCCACCACCCGCACCAGCAGCTCCGCGTCGAACTCGCGCCCGATCACGGCCGCCACGGAGAGGGTGCGCGTGACCTCGTCCCCCAGCCGCTCGACCCGCCGGCCGATGACCTCGCGGACGCTCTGCGGCAGGCCGAGGTCCGACAGCGACTCGCGCAGGACCCAGCGGCCGTCCTCGCGCTGGTAGAGCGCCCCGGACTCCACCAGGTGGCGCAGCATCTCCGAGACGAAGAACGGGTTCCCGTCGGTCTCGCGGAGGATCTCGTGGGCGAGGGCGCGGCCCGCCTCGTCGAGCTCGTGCCCGGCGGAGGCCTCCATCAGGACCACCACGTCCGGCTGCTCGAGCCCCCCGAGCGCAATCCGCTCGATGCCCTCCTCGCGCCGCAGGTCGGCGAGCAGGTCCGAGAGCGGGTGGCCGCGCGTGAGGTCGGAGTCGCGGTAGGTGCCGAGCGTGAGGACGCGCAGCTCCGCGCCCGAGACGATGGTGTGCTTCAGAAGCGCGAGGCTCGGCTTGTCGGCCCAGTGGAGGTCGTCGAGGATCAGCACGATCGGGCGGTCGCGCGACGCCTCCTCGAGCAGCCCGGCGACCGCTCCGTAGAGCATGTAGCGCTCGGTCTCGAGGTCCGTCTCGCGCGGGGCGGGAGCCTCCGGCACCCGGCTCGCGAGGGCCGGCACGAGCCGGCGCAGCTCGCCGCCGTACCGCTCCACGTGGGCCTCGAGCACGGCCGCCGGCGCGTGCTCCACGTAGTGGCTCAGCGCCTCCACCCACGGCCCGTACGGCACGCCGAGGTCCTCCTGACAGCGGCCGAGCAGCACCGTCGCGCCGTCGGCGTGCGCCTCCAGGGCGGTGTGCGTCGAGAGGCGGGTCTTGCCGATCCCCGGCTCGCCGGAGAGGAGCGCCACCCGCCGCTCCCCGGCCACCGCCCGCTCCCGGAGCGCCGCGAGCCGGTCGCGCTCGGACGTCCGCCCGACGTAGGCGACCGGCGGCACGCCGCGGAGCCGCCCCGGCAGCGGGAGCGCGTCGGCGTCGCCGCCGAGCGGCTGCCAGGCCACCTCGAAGGTCCGGACGGGCTCGGGCAGGCCCTTCAGCTCGATCGGGCCGAGGTCGTCGAAGCTCACCTCGCCGCGCCCGCCGCTCATCATCCGCACGAGCTCGACGGCGAGGATCTGGCCGCCCTGCGCCTTCGCGCACAGCCGCGCCGCCTCGATCACCGGCGTGCCGAAGTAGTCGCCGTCCTCGCAGTCGGCCTCGCCCAGGCTGACGCCGATCCGGACGCCGAGCTGTCGCTCCGCGGAGCGGTTGCGCTGGTCGATCCGCTGCTGCATCTCGACGGCGCAGGCCACCGCCGTCGAGGCGCTCGGGAACACGACCATCAGCCCGTCGCCGAGGTTCTTCACCTCGCGCCCGTCGCTCGCGTCGATCGCGGCGCGCAGCACGGCGAAGTGCTCGCGCCGCAGCTCGTCCGCGGCCACCGGGCCGAGCTGCGACGACAGCGCCGTCGAGCCGACCAGGTCGGTGAACACCACGGCCACGGTTTCGAGCGAGCCCACGGGCGGCCTGACCCTCCCCTACGTGGGCGCGCGTGTCAACCCGGAGCCGGGCTCAGCTGTACCTGTCCCAGCGCCTCAGGTACGGCGCGGGGTCGATGGCGTGCCCACCCTCGTACCAGCCGGGAGCGCTCCACAGCTCGAAGTGGAGGTGACAGCCCTGCGCGTTCCCGGTGTCGCCCACGTTGCCGATCTTCTGGCCGGTGTACACGCGGTCCCCGACGTCCAGCGGCGAGGCCTCGCGCAGGTGCGCGTAGAAGAAGTCGCGGCCGGTGCGGTCGCCGTCGATAAGGACGTAGTTGCCCGCCGAGGGGTGGTACTTCTTCGCCTGGACGGTGCCGCCGCGCGCGGCGTACATCGGCGCGCCGCAGCGGGCGAAGACGTCCTGACCCTCGTGCCCGCGGCCGGCCCCGAAGCCGTCGCCGAACTCGTGATGGGCGTGGAGCGGGAACGCGTAGCCGTAGACGTCGAAGGCGTCGCGCTCCTGGTCGTCGTCGGGGGCGTTGCTCACGGCCGCGCCCGTGGGGCCGGCGGCGGTAAGCCGGAACGCGTAGCGGCCGTCGCCCGCGTCGGGCTTCCAGTGGACCGAGTGGGCCGTGTCGGGCGTGGGCCCGGTGTGGCGCCACCTCTTCACGACCTCGCCGTCGGACAGCCGCACGAGCGCGATCCTGACCTTCACCGGCTTGGCCTCGGCGATCCGGTAGGTGAACTTCACGCCGCGGCCGGCGACGAACGCGGTGCCGGAGCTGAGCGCGGTCTCGACCGAGGGCGCGCCCTTGTCGGCGGGGCCGGTGGCGGCCTTGAGCTGGCCGGTCTGCACCGGGGGAGGCGCCGGGACGACCGAGATCGGGTTCGACGGCCTCGACCGGACCTCGTCGTCCACCCACGCCGCGACAGGACCGCTCTCGGCGGCGTAGGGCACGCGCACCTTCAGCCAGTTGTTGCTGGTCGGCTTCGTCTTGGCCGCGACGTCGTCGGCGTCCCCGCGGCCGCCGAGGAAGACGACCTGCCTGGTCGCGCCGAGCTCGGACCCGCGCAGCTTCAGCATGCCGCCGGTCCTGACGCGCCCGTGCGACGCGCAGCCGGAGACGCACTTGACCGTCTCGATCCGCGGCTGGGGCACGTAGGTTGCGCCGCCGCTCGGATCGGCCTCGCCGGTCGGGGCCGCGAGCAGCGCTACCGCCGCCCCGACGAGCGTCGTTGCCGTGAGCACCCTCATAGGCGTAAGAGGGGGAATTTCCCGCTGCAAACCTCGTCTCCTTCAACGGCCTACGGGGTTAGCTGACGGGCTCGCGCCGAAAGAGCAGCGCTACGGGCATGCGAGCATTCCTGCTCCACCCGATTCGCCCCACGGAACCCTCCGGGTCCCGATTGGTTCCCCCGCTCCCCGTGCCACCGCGGCAGGGGATTCGGCAGGTCTGACTGCGGCGGCAGTATAGGTACCGGTGCGGGCGAAACGGGCCCTCGACCCCCCGCCCCGCGCGCGCGACGCTAACCTCGTCGCCTCCACGCGCCATGAAGACCTACGTAGCCACACCCGCAACGCGCGAGCGCAACTGGCTCGTCGTGGACGCCGCCGGCCAGACGCTCGGCCGGCTCGCGACGCAGATCGCCGACACGCTCCGCGGCAAGCGCAAGCCGGAGTACACGCCGCACTGCGACGTGGGTGACTTCGTGATCGTCGTCAACGCCGAGCGGATCACCGTGACCGGCGACAAGCTGCACCAGAAGCGCTACTACCGCCATTCCGGCTACCCGGGCGGCCTTCGGTCGCGCACGCTCGAGGAGATGCTCGAGCGGCGCCCGGAGGAGGTCATCCGCAGCGCCGTCAAGGGGATGCTGCCCCGGACCAGGCTCGGGCGCCAGCAGCTCCGCAAGCTCAAGGTCTACGCCGGCCCGGACCACCCGCACGCCGCGCAGCAGCCGCAACCGATGGAGGTCGACTCCCGATGATCGACGACGAGCGCCCGGACGCCCCGCAGGAGGGCGACGCGCCGCAGGACGCGCCCGAGGCCGCCGAGCCGACCCCGTCGGCCGACCCGGGCGAGGCGCCCGCCGCGGGCGACGAGCCGCTCACCGGCGTCGAGGACGAGGGCGAGCAGGTGAGCGAGCCGCCCACGGGCGAGGACTCCGAGCCCGACGTCGACGCGCCGAACGAGAGCGCCCCCGGGCACGTCGATCCCGAGACCGTCCAGGACGCCGAGCCGTCCGGCGACGCTGGTGAGGCGGACGCGCCGAACGAGAGCGCGCCCGGTCACGCGGAGCCGGCGGCCGAGGAGGCAGCCGGTGGGGGCGAGGCCGAGGGTGCCGCCGAGGGCCAGGCCGAGGCCGCAGCCGAGGGGGAGACGCCCGGCGAGGATCGCCCGCGCCGCGAGAAGCGCCAGGCCGATCGCAAGGAGCCGAAGGAGGAGGTCGTCCCAGGCGCCCACCTCGAGCCCGATCTGGTGCTCGACGAGTCGCGCCAGGAGGGCGAGGTCGACGAGTACGCCGACCGCTACGCCACCGACGACGCCGAGCAGCCGGCCGACGCCGACCAAGCGGCCGCCGAATCGCCGTCCGACCGCCCCGAGCCGCGTACGGCGCTGGATCTCGCGGCGGACGCGCGCTACCAGGCGACCGGCAAGCGCAAGACCTCGGTCGCTCGGGTGATCCTGAAGCCCGGCGACGGCGCGTACACGGTGAACGGGCGCTCGCTCGAGGACTACTTCCCGCGCGCCGCCCTCCAGAAGACCGCCCGCCAGCCGCTCCAGACCGCCGGGTTCGAGAAGCGGATGGACGTCGTTGCCAAGCTGCACGGCGGCGGCATCTCGGCTCAGGCCGGGGCGCTGCGGCACGGCGTCGCGCGCGCTCTCGTGGAGGCCGATCCGGCGCTGCGGGTGGAGCTCAAGCGGCGCGGCTACCTCAGCCGCGACGACCGCGCGAAGGAGCGCAAGAAGGCAGGGCTGAAGAAGGCCCGCAAGCGCCCGCAGTTCTCGAAGCGCTGACACCGCCCGTGGCGGAGCCCGCGGAATGGGGGGTCGCGTGAGCGCCCCCGCTCGCCTCTTCGGCACGGATGGCGTGCGCGGCGTCGCCGGCGAGTTCCTGAGCGCCGAGCTCGCGCTCTCGCTCGGTCGTGCCGCCGCGGCGATCGCGCCCGCCGAGACGCCTCAGATCCTGATCGTCCGCGACACGCGCGAGTCCGGCGAGATGCTGGAGGCCGCGCTCGCGGCGGGCATCGCGGCGTCCGGCGGGCACGCGCTGCTCGGCGGAGTCCTGCCGACTCCGGGAGCGGCGCTCCTGATCCGCCGTTTCGGCTTCGACATGGCCGCCGTCGTCTCCGCCTCGCACAACCCCTACCGCGACAACGGGATCAAGTTCTTCGGCCCGAACGGCACGAAGATCTCGGACGACGACGAGCGCGAGATCGAGCGGATCGTGGCCGGCGCCAGCGAGGAGGCCGAGGCGGCCGACGGTCGCGTCCGCGAGCTCCACGGAGCCGGCGGCGACTACCTCCGCGAGCTCCAGGCGCGCTTCGCGGACCTCGACCTGTCGGACAGGCGCATCCTGCTCGACTGCGCCAACGGCGCGACGTACCGGGTCGCCCCCGAGATCTTCCGGCGGCTGGGCGCGCGCGTCGAGGCTGTCGCCGCCGAGCCCGACGGGCGCAACATCAACGACGGAGTGGGCTCCACCCACGTCGGGGCGCTCGCCGAGCGCATGGGTTCCGGCGACTTCGACGTCGCATTCGCGTTCGACGGGGACGGCGACCGCGTGCTGGCGGTCGACCGCCGCGGGACCGTGGTGGACGGCGACGAGCTGATCGCACTCGCGGCGATGCACCTCCGCTCGAACGGCCGCCTGCCCGGCGACGGCGTGGCCGTCACGGTGATGACCAACTACGGCTTCCACCAGGCGATGGAGGCGGCGGGCGTGAACGTCGCGACGACGCCCGTGGGCGACCGCCACGTGCTCGCCGAGCTCCTGGGCCGCGGGTGGGCGCTTGGCGGCGAGCAGTCCGGTCACATCATCGACACCGGCTTCGTGCCGTCGGGCGACGGGATCGCGTCCGCGCTGCTGACGCTCGAGGCCCTCGGCGACCGCGACCTCGCGGACCGCGACGCGATGACCAAGCTGCCGCAGCAGCTCGTGAACGTGAGGGTCGGCGACCGCGAGGCGCTCGACGGCGCGAAGGGCGTGTGGGAGGCCGTCGAGGCCGAGTCGAAGGCGCTCGAGGGCCGCGGCCGCGTGCTGGTCCGGCCCTCCGGGACCGAGCCGCTCGTGCGCGTGATGGTCGAGGCGCCCGACGAGGGCGAGTGCGAGCAGGTGACGCGGCGCCTGGTCGAGGTGGTTGAGCGAGAGCTCGCATAACCGTCCAGCGGGTCGCCAAATCGCCGCTTCGGCGGTACCATCGGATGGGTTGCACGAGGGCCGCGGAAGCGGCTCTTCGTCGTTGATAGCGAGCGTCCGCACGGAGGCGGACGAGCGACCACGCCGAAGCAAGGAGCCAGCTCGAACGTGTGCGGAATCGTTGGATACGTGGGCGACCGGCCGTGCCGGGAGCTACTCCTGAAGGGTCTCGAGCGGCTCGAGTACCGCGGCTACGACTCGGCTGGGCTGTCGCTGCTGAACGGCGACGGCATCGAGTCCGTTCGGGCGGTCGGGAACCTGTCGTTCCTCCGCGAGGCGGTGGCGACGCAGGCCCGCGGCGGCGTGGCGGTCGCCGAGCGTGAGCCGACCACCGGCATCGGGCACACCCGCTGGGCCACCCACGGGCGCGTGACCGAGGCGAACGCCCACCCGCACTTCGACACGGCCGACCGCGTCCACATCGTGCTCAACGGGATCGTCGAGAACCACGTGGAGCTGCGCGAGCGCCTGACCGCGGCCGGCGCCACCTTCACCTCGGACACCGACGCCGAGGTCGTCGCCCACCTGATCGCCGAGCACTACTCGGGCGACCTGGTCGAGGCCGTCCGAGGGGCCTACCTCGAGCTCCGCGGGCACTACGCGTTCGTCGCGATGTGCGCGGACGAGCCGCGCCTCCTGGTGGCCGCGCGCAAGGAGTGCCCGCTCGTGGTCGGCGTCGGCGACGGTGAGCGCTTCGTCGCCTCGGCCATCCCCGCCTTCCTGCGCGAGACGCGCAACGTGCAGCTCGTCGGCGACGACGAGGTCGTGGCGATCCGGCCGGACGGCGCGGAGTTCCTCGTCGCGGACACCGGTGAGGTGCTCGAGCGCGAGGCGAACGAGGTCGACTGGGACGACGAGGCCGCGGAGAAGGGCGGCTACGAGACGTTCATGCTCAAGGAGATCTACGAGCAGCCAGAGGCGGTGCGCGAGACGATCGGCGACCGCGCGCGGCGCGGCAGGCTCGTGCTCGACGGCATCGGCCTCACCGAGCTCGAGATCCAGAACCTGCGGCGGATCGTGGTCGTCGCGTGCGGCACCGCGTACCACGCCGGCGTCGTCGGCCGCTACATCATCGAAGAATGGGCGCGCATCCCGGTCGAGCCCGACATCGCGAGCGAGTGGCGTTATCGCAACCCCGTGCTCTCGAAGGACACGCTCGTGATCGGCATCACGCAATCCGGCGAGACCGCCGACACGATTGCGGCGATGCGCCTCGCGCGTGAGCAGGGCGCCCGTACGCTCGCGATCACGAACCAGCTCGGCACGCAGGTCACGCGCGAGGTCGACGCCGTCCTCTATACGCGCGCCGGGCTCGAGATCGGCGTCGCCGCGACGAAGACGTTCACGTCGCAGGTGGCGCTGCTGTCGCTGATCGCGCTGAAGCTCGCGCAGGTGCGCAAGACGCTCCCTGCAGACGAGATCGAGTTCATCCTCGAGGAGCTCTACGACCTGCCGCAGCGGATGGTGCAGTTCCTCGACGGTGACCATCCGATCGAGGAGATCGCGCAGCGGCACTACCAGAAGCCGTTCTTCCTGTATCTCGGACGGCACATCGGCCTACCCGTCGCGCTCGAAGGTGCGCTGAAGCTGAAGGAGATTTCGTACATCCCGACCGAGGCCTACTCGGCGGGCGAGATGAAGCACGGTCCTATTGCCCTCCTCGA
>DATENL010000181.1:0-4138 GCA_035275105.1 Thermoleophilaceae bacterium | reverse complement strand
GGAAGACCGCGCGGCCGCGGCCGAGGCCGCGGGGCGGACGCGAGCAGCGGACCGATTTCGGCACCGGCGAGACCGCGCGCCTGACGCTGTTCCCGACCGCCGACGGCGCGCGCCGCGCCTGGCGCGTCGTGGTCAATGGCGCCGACGGCAACGGGTACGAGATGACCGTCGACGCGGCCACGGGCGAGCTGCTCCAGCGCCGCTCGATCACCGCGCACGCGGGCGAGGCCCTGGTCTACGACCGACACCCCGGCGCCAGCGCCGGCGGCACGCCCAGTCGGGTGTCGCTCACCGCCGACCCGGCGTGGCTCGACGACTCCGCGGGCAACACGCGGCTGTCGGGCAACAACGTCCACGCCTACCCGGACGAGGACGCCGACAACGTCCCGGATCGCGAGATCGGCGAGAGCACCCCAGGGAGCGGCGATTGGCTCTACCCGCTCTCAACCGACTTCCCCACGGCCTACCCGTGTCCGCCCGGCGGGTGCACGTGGAACTCCGACGATCCCGCCACGCGCGCGGTCAACCGCGCCCAGGCGACCACCAACCTCTTCTACCTCGTCAACAGGTTCCACGACCACCTGCGCGACTCCGCGGCGGGCTTCGACGAGGCATCGGGCAACTTCCAGCGCGTGAACCGAAGCGGCGCCTCCGGCGCCGGCGACCCCGTGCTCGCCGAGTCCAACGACGGCAAGGGCCTGAACAACGCGAACTTCAGCACCCCGCCGGACGGCTCCTCGGGCCGGATGCAGATGTACCTCTTCGACTACCGGGACGTCACCTCGGCCAACGACTCCTCAGTCGTCTACCACGAGTACACGCACGGTCTGTCGAACCGGCTCGTGGTCAACGCCGGCGGACAGAGCACGCTCGCGTACGCCCAGAGCCGGGGGATGGGCGAGGGCTGGAGCGACTGGTACGCGGCGGACTACCTCGTCGAGAGCGGATTGCTGCCGGACACCGGCGCCGACGGCGAGGTGACCCTCGGCGAGTACCTGGTCGGCAGCGAGGGCAACGGGATCCGCACCAAGGCGATGGACTGCTCCGTCGACTCGGGCATGCAGAGGTGCTTCGGCGGGCCCCGGTGGAGGGGCGGGTACACGTACGGCGACGTCGGCAACCTCTCCGACTGGGGCTACTTCGGCGAGAACGTCCACGCGATCGGCGAGCTCTGGTCCCAGACCCTCTGGGACCTGCGCAGGGCTGTCGGCTCCGAGACTGCCCTGACGCTCGTCACCGGCGGGATGCGGCTCGCCCCGGACTCACCGGACATGCTCCAGATGCGCGACGCGATCCTGCTGGAGGCGCGGTCGATCAGCGGCGACCTGCACCGGCGGGTCTGGAAGGTCTTCGCCGCGCGCGGGATGGGCGTCAGCGCGAGCTCCTACGGCGCCTGGGACATCACTCCCACCGAGGCCTTCGACATCCCGGCCACGCGCCCCGAGCACGCGGCCATGCAGATCACCGACCCGTACCCGCTGGCCGACGAGGACGGCTACGTCGAGCCGGGCGAGACGATCGAGATCGGCGAGCGCCTGGCCAACCCCCACGGCACCGCGCTCACCAACGTGGCCGGCAGCCTCACCAGCCCCTCCCCGGACTTCGAGGTCCTCGCGGGCAGCACGGCGTGGCCCGACATCCCGGTCGACGGCGAGGCGCAGAGCGGCGCCCCGCTCAAGGTCGCGGTCTCGCCCGACGCCGTCTGCGGGACGAGCGCCGCCCTGCCGCTGAACGTCACCTCCGACCAGGGCAACGTGACCGTGCCGGTGGGCCTGACCGTCGGCCGGCCGCGGGTCGCGGCTTCCACGGACGTCCCGAAGGACATCCCCGACGGCGAGGCCAAGGGCGTGAGCTCCACCGTTCAGATGCCCGCGGGCGACACGATCGACGACATCGACGTGAACGTCGACGAGATCCGCCACCCGCAGTCGGGCGACCTGGTCATCAAGCTCTCCCACGACGAGGACGGGGCGGGCCCGAAGGCGCCCGTCGCGGTCACGCTCGCCGACCGGCCGAAGTTCCCCGAGTGGACCTGGGGCAGCCCGTACCCCAACTTCGTCGGGACGGTCTTCGACGACGAGGCCGCGGAGCCGGTCGAGAACGCGAACGCGCCCTACACGGGCCGGTTCAAGCCGATCGACGCGCTCTCCGCCTTCGACGGCAGCGACACGGGCGGCACCTGGACCCTCACGGTGATCGACACGACGGGCGCGTACAGCGGCCGCCTCCTGCACTGGTCGCTCACCCGCCCCAACCACTGCGACGTGACGATCCCGGCAGCCACGACGGAGGCCGTCGCGAGCCCGACGCACGACAGCGCGGTCGTGCCGGGCACCGTCGACCCCGGCGGCGCGGCCACCGACTGGCGCGTGGCGTACGGCACCTCCGCGGCCTACGGGAGCGCCACGCCGAAGCAGTCGGCGGGCTCGGCGCGCGGGGCGAAGCCGGTGTCGGCGACGCTCGACGGGCTCAAGCCCGAGACCACCTACCACTACCGGGTCGAGGCCTTGCGCGGTGACAGGGTCGTGTCCGCCGGCGAGGACCGGACGTTCACCACCCGCGCGCAGCCGCCGCCGGCCCCGACGCTGCGTGCGATCGCCCCCGCCTCGCCGGCCAACGACAACGCACCGCGACTGACCGGCGTCGCCGCGGACGGGACCACCATCGACGTGTACGACACCGCGGACTGCACGGGGACGCCCGTCACCACCGGGAGCGCGGCCGACTTCGCCGGACCCGGACTGAGCGTCGGCGTGCCCGACGACTCCACCACGACCTTCCGCGCGACCGCCACCGACGCGAGGGGCAACCGCTCCGGGTGCTCGCCCGGCGCACTCGCCTACGTGGAGGATTCGACCGCGCCGCCCGCGCCCGCGTTCAGCGCGGTCGCGCCGGGCTCGCCGGCGAACGACAACGCCCCGAGGCTGAGCGGTCTCGCCGCGGCCGGGACGACGGTCGAGCTCCACGACACCGCCGACTGCACCGGTACGCCGGTCGCGACCGGGACGGCGACCGATTTCGGCGCACCGGGCCTGAGCGTCAGCGTGCCCGACGACTCCACGACGAGCTTCCGTGTCACCGCCACGGACGCCGCCGGCAACCGCTCGGCGTGCTCGACCGACGCGCTCGTCTACGTCGAGGACTCGACGCCGCCGCCGAGCGACCCCCCCACGGAGCAGCCGGCCGACCCGCCCGTGGACCCGCCGGCCGACCCGCCCACGGACCCGACTCCGCCGGTGAACCCGCCGAAGGACATGCCGGTCGTCACGGCGCCGAAGCCGCCCGTGAAGCCCGCTCCGCCGCCGACGCGCATCTCGTTCGCCGGGTCGCCCACGGCGGTGACGGCGACGAAGGAGCGCAGGTTCGCGTTCACCTTCGGCGGCATCCCCGCGGCGCGCGGCAAGGTCACGTTCCGCACGGTCGAGAAGCTGCTGTCCGGCGGCAAGCGGCGCACGCTGACCCTGGGCGCCGCCGACTTCCTGGTCGGCAAGGACCGTCGCCACACCGCGCGGGTCCGGCTCTCCAAGACCAACTACTCGATCCTGAAGAAGCGCGGCAAGCTGAGGATCCGCGCGCTCGTGACGAGCGGCGGCCGCTCGTTCGCCAGGGACTTCACGCTTCGCGCCCCGCGGTAGGGCGCGCGCGGTCTCGGCGCCCTAGCGCACCTCGACCTGCTGCGCCACGACGCGCTCGCTGCCGTCGCCCCTGCGGCCCGGTCCGGCCAAGGTACGGGCGATGGCGCGTTCCCGCAGGCCGGTTGGGCGGCGGCGTTCACCCGGTATACAGGGGGGGTGGCGACCGCCAGCGACCCGACCGCCGTGCCCGACGGGGTGCCGGAGGACGCCGTCGACGAGCTCTACGGCCTGCCGATCGACGAGTTCACGCCGCGCCGGGACGCGCTGGCGAAGGAGCTCCGCGGCGCGGGGAACCGCGACGCGGCGACCTGGGTGAAGGGACTGCGGAAGCCGAGCGCCGCCGCCTGGCTCGTAAATCAAATCGCGCGCGCACGCGCACGTGACGCGAGGGCGCTGGTGGACGCCGGGGAGGCGCTGCGAGCGGCGCACGAGGGGGTCGTGGCGGGCGCCGCGGGCGCCGACGAGCTGCGCGCCGCGGTGGAGGCGGAGCACGAGGCGGCCCG
>DATENL010000180.1:0-11488 GCA_035275105.1 Thermoleophilaceae bacterium | reverse complement strand
GGCTGCTCGGCGACGAGCGGTTCGCCCGCCGGGCCGCCGAGCTGCGCGACTGGGCGGCGGCCAACGACGGCGGGGCCCGGGCGGCGCGGGCGGTGGAGGCCTTCGCGGCCCGCGAAGCCGGTGCCTAGCATGCCGGGTGTGAGCGACGAGCGGATCGAGCGCGACGCCGAAGACGAGGAGCGGAGCGAGCGGGAGAACCGCCGGATGATCGAGCTGCTCCAGGAGCTCAGGGTGGCGCTCGTCGGTGTCCAGGTGATGTTCGCGTTCCTGCTGACCGTGCCGTTCACCCAGCAGTTCGCGAAGGTGACGGAGTTCCAGCGGATGACCTACTTCGTCACGCTGCTATGCGCCGCCGCGGCGTCGGCGTTCCTCATCGCGCCCACGGCGCACCACCGCGTGCTGTGGCGACGGCACCAGAAGCACCGGCTGATCGCGGTCGGCAACACGCTGACCCTGATCGGGCTCGGGTTCGTCGCCGCCGCGATGACCGGCGTGATCCTGCTGATCACGGACGTGCTGTTCAAGGCGACGACTGTCGTGATCGTCACCACCTGCTTCGCGGCGCTGTTCGTGTGCCTGTGGTACCTCTACCCGCTCGCCCGCCGGTTCGCGGGGGACGCGGGTGAGCAGCACGCCTGACGCTAGGCTTGCGCGCGCGGTCGGGGGTAGCTCAATCGGCAGAGCGATCGGCTGTTAACCGATAGGTTGAGGGTTCGAGTCCCTCCCCCCGAGCTTCAGTCTTCCTTGAGCTTCTCGGCCTCGCGGGAGTTCTTCAGCTTCGACAGTGTCTTCGACTCGATCTGGCGTACGCGCTCGCGCGTGACGCCGACCTCCGAGCCGATCGCCTCGAGCGTCATCGGCTCCTCCGACGACAGCCCGTAGCGCAGCTCGAGCACCCTGCGCTCGCGCCACTGGAGCGAGCGGAGCGCGGCCTCGAGGTCGCGGTGGCGCATGGTCGACGAGACCTGCTCGATCGGCGCCTCGGAGGCGTCGTCCTCGATGAAGTCGGCGAGGCGGGTCTCGCCCTCGGCCGGCCCGACCGGCGTCTCCAGCGAGACCGGCTCGCGCCCGAGCTCGAGGATGTCCTCGACCTGCGTCGGGGTCATGTCGACCTCCTTGGCGATCTCCTCGGGGCTCGGCTCGCGGTTGTGCTTCTGGATCAGTGCGCGGCGGGCGCGGCCGACGCGGTTCATCCGCTCGACCATGTGGACCGGGATCCGGATCGTGCGCGACTGGTCGGCGAGCGCCCGGGTGATGCCCTGGCGGATCCACCAGGTGGCGTACGTCGAGAACTTGAAGCCGCGCCGCCAGTCGAACTTCTCGACCGCGCGGATCAGCCCGAGGTTGCCCTCCTGGATGAGGTCGAGCAGCGTGAGCCCGCGACCGCTGTAGCGCTTGGCGATCGACACCACCAGCCGGAGGTTGGCCTCGATCAGCTGGTTCTTCGCCTCCATGTCGTTCGCCTCGACGCGCTTGGCCAGCCGGACCTCGTCCTCCTTGGTCAGGAGCCGCACGCGGCCGATCGACTTGAGGTAGTTGCGGACCGCGTCGTCGGAGCCGCCCTCGGGCTCCTTCGGCTTGAGGCCCGCCGTGACGACCCCGCCCTCGTCGAATAGGTCGGAGACCTGCGGCATCGACTCCTCGCGCTCCTGCTCGGGCTCGTCGAACTGCGCGAGCTCGCTCACAGCGTCTGCCCCATCAACTCGTCGATCTGCACCTTCACGCTCTCCCTTATCGGCCAAAGCTCGCGCTGACGTTCGAGGTCGCCCTCGCGCTCGGCGTGCCGCAGCTGTCGCATCACGCGCTGAAGCTCCAGCTGGAGGAACGTCAGGCGCAGCGCGTCGCCCGACACGTGCTCCTCCTCACCGCGCATCGCGACGTCGGTCACAAGCGCGGCGAGCCCAGGATCGTCCTCCGGCAGGTCCGCCAGCGGCTCGTCGAAGTGGTCCAGCAGGTGGTCGCGCACGCGCCGCAGCGCCTGCGACGAGAAGTGGTCGTTCTCGAGCCGCCCGAGGTACTCGCGGCCCTGCGCGCTATCCGAGAGGCACATCGCCAGGAACTCGCGCTCGGCCCGGGCGACGGCCTCGACCGACGGCGTGGCGACGCGCGGCGGAGCGGCCTCGCCGGTGCGCTCGAACGGACGCGGGGCGGCCGGCGTGGCCCGTCCTGCGCTCGCGACCTGCACGTGAAGGTTCTCCGGGGGCACTTCGAGCTTGTCGGCAACTAGCCGCATCAGATGATCCCTTAACACGGAATTTGCGTCGAGGGACTGCAAGATCGGCAAAACGTCGCCGAGCGCGCGGTCGCGGGCGACCGGGTCGCCGCGATCGACGGCTGCGAGCCGCCTGCGGACCTCGAACTCGTGGACGGTCACCGCGCGCCCGAGCAGCGACTCGAACGCCTCCGCGCCATCTCGCTCGACCAGATCCGCCGGATCGGCGCCCTCGGGCATGCCGATGACCCTCAGCTCCACCCCGCGCTCGCGGGCTCCGCGCCCGGCGCGGAGCATCGCCTCCTGGCCCGCGCGGTCGGCGTCGAGCGCCAGGTAGACGCCGCCGTCGGCACCCACCGCCCTGCTCAGCTCCGCCAACTGCTCATGCGTGAGCGCCGTGCCCATGATTGCCACGCTCTCTGAAACCCCTCCCTGATGAAGAGCAAGCACGTCCGTGTACCCCTCAACCGCCACTATACGCCCCTTCTTGGCCGCCGCCGCCCTTGCACGGTCGATCCCGAACAGCTGGCGGCCCTTATGGTAAAGCTCGTTCTCAGACGTATTGATGTATTTCGGCGGCTGGTCGTCGGACAATGAGCGCGCGCCGAATCCGAGCACGCGCCCACGCGCGTCCGCCAGCGGAAACATGATCCGGCCGCGGAAGCGGTCGTAGAACCCGCCTCCGCCCCGCTTGGCCTGAGCGAGCCCCGCCGCGACGAGCTCGTCGGGCCGGAACCCGTCCTCCTGGGCGCGCACGGTGACCGTGTCCCATCTGCTCGGCGCGTACCCGATCCGGAAGTCGCGCAGCACGTCCTCCCGAAGCCCCCGGCCCGCCAGGTAGTCGCGAGCGCGGCGCGCCTCGTTCGACTCCCACAGGTAACGCGCGTAGAACGCCGCCGTGCGCTCCACGAGCCGGGCGAGGCGCTGGCGGCGCTGCCGCCTCGCCTCCTCCTGCGGGTCCTCCGCCTCGCGCTTGAGCTCCACCCCGTAGCGCTCCGCCAGGTGCTCGACCGCGGCCTGGAAGTCGAGCGCCTCGGTCTCGCGGACGAAGGCGATCGCGTCCCCGTGCGCCCCGCACCCGAAGCAGTAGTAGACCCGCCTGTCGGGGTTGACCGAGAACGACGGCGTCCGCTCGTCGTGGAACGGGCACAGGCCCTTCCACTGAGTGCCCGCCCGCCGGAGGTCGCTCCGCGCCCCCACCAGCTCGACCATGTCGACGGCTTCCTTCACCCGCTCGATCGAGTCCTGCGTGTAGCGCGCCACGGCCGGGAGGCTAGATGGTCGTCACGAGCCGTTCACGGCCTTGGCCAGCGCGGCCTCGAGCTCCCCCGCCCCGGTCACCCGCTCGACCTCCCGGCCACCGCGCGCGATCACGAAGGTCGGGGTGGACGAGACGCCCGCAGCCTTCGCCATCCGTCGCGCCTCGTCGAGCTGCGCGCGCGCGGCCACCGATGCGCGTTCGGCGAACGCCCGCTTCGGCTCGACGCCCGCCGCGGTTGCGACGCGACGCAGGTACGCGTCGTTCAGCCAGCCCGAGTTCTCCTCGCCCTGGTTGCGGTAGACGAGGTCGACCATCTGCCAGAGCCGGTTCTGGAGCGCCGCGGCAGCCACGACCCGGGCGCCGCGCAGCGAGTCCGGCCCCAGGAACGCGAGGTTCCTGAACACGAGCCTGACCCGGCCGGGACGCACGAAGCGCGTCACGACCGCCGGCAGCTCGTCGCGAGCGCTCTCGCCGCAGTACGGGCACTGCAGGTCGGCGAACTCCGTGACCGTGACCGGCGCGCTGGGGCTGCCGAGCTGGATTCCCTGCTGCGGGATGCCGCCGAACAGCCCGCCGACGGCCGTGCGCCCCGCCGGCCTGCCGGTGGTCGTCCCCGCCTCGCCGCCGCCCGCCCCGCCGATCGCGATCGCCGCGACCACGATCGCGGCCGCCACCGCGACGCTCGCGCCGATCAGCCAGCGCCGCTGCCTGCGGGCCGCCTCGAGGTCGTTCACCTAGAACCCCTGCGGGACCGACAGGTCCGAGAAGACGCGGACCGCGAAGCGGTCGGTCATCCCGGCGAGGTAGTCCACGACCCGCTCCGGCTCGGTCGCGCCCTCCACCAGCGACGGCGGCGGATTGGCGGCGAGGTGGTCGAACAGCGCGCGCAGCATGCGCTCGATGCGGGGGTGCTCGAGCTTGGCCGCCGGGGCGAGGTAGACCCGCTCGAACATGAACGTGCGCAGCGCGTCCATGGCGGCCCCCGCTTCCTCCCCCTGCACGACGTCGCCGGCCGCCGCGGTGCGCTCGACGAGGTCGCGCACCAGCGTGTCGATGCGGCGCGAGCCGGTGTCCCCGAGCACCGCGATCTGCTCCGCCGGCAGCTCCTCGCGCGCC
Organism: Thermoleophilaceae bacterium; assembly: GCA_035275105.1. Classification (GTDB taxonomy): domain Bacteria; phylum Actinomycetota; class Thermoleophilia; order Solirubrobacterales; family Thermoleophilaceae; genus AC-37. The sequence continues at coordinate 6,899 of DATENL010000180.1, read as the reverse complement.
AGCACGCCGGCGCGCACGGCGTCGTCGATGTCGTGGTTTATGTAGGCGATCCGGTCGACCAGCCGCACGATGCGCCCCTCGAGCGTGGCGGGCAGATCGTCACCCGTGTGGCGCAGGATCCCGTCGCGCACCTGCTCGGTGAGGTTGAGCCCGTGGCCGTCGCGCTCCAGCCGCTCCACCACCCGCAGCGAGTGGTGGTTGTGCCGGAACCGCATCCCGTAGCGCTCGGTCAGGCAGGCGTCGAGCACGCCCTCGCCGATGTGGCCGAACGGCGGGTGTCCGAGGTCGTGCCCGAGCGCGATCGCCTCGGTCAGGTCCTCGTTCAGCTCGAGAGCGCGCGCGACGGTGCGGGCGATGCCGGCGGCCTCGAGCGTGTGCGTGAGCCGGGTGCGGTAGTGGTCGCCCTCGGGCGAGATGAAGACCTGCGTCTTGTGCTTGAGCCGCCGGAACGCCTTGGAGTGGACGATCCGGTCGCGATCGCGCTGGAACGGCGTGCGGAGCGGCGAGTCGTCCTCGCGGACCGCCCGCCGGGCGGGGTACGAGCGCGCGGCCAGCGGCGAGAGCGAGCTCCGCTCGAGCGCCTCGATCCGGTCCCTGAAGTCGGCTGCTGTCGCGACCCTCGTCATGCCTGCATTGTCACAGCCGGGCCGGCGGCCGCGGCCGCCGCTACTGGTGGGTGAGCGCCGCGCGCGCGGCCGCCACGCGGGCGACCGGCACCCGGTACGGCGAGCAGCTCACGTAGTCGAGCCCCGCCATCTGGAAGAACTCGATCGACTCGGGGTCGCCCCCGTGCTCCCCGCAGATCCCGAGCTTCAGGTGGGGCTTCGCCTCCCGCCCCGTCCACGCCGCCAGCCGCACCAGCCAACCGACGCCCGGCCGGTCGATCGTCTCGAACGGGCTGCGGTCGACGATCCGCAGCTCGCGGTACTTCGCCAGGAAGCCGCGCTCGACGTCGTCGCGTGAGAAGCCGAGCGCCGTCTGGGTCAGGTCGTTCGTGCCGAACGAGAAGAAGTCCGCGACCGTCGCGATCCGATCGGCCACGAAGCAGGCGCGCGGCAGCTCGATCATCGTGCCGACCGACAGATCGAGGCCCTCGCCGCCCTCCTCGCGGAACACGCCCTCGACGAGCTCGCGCATCGTCAGGAGCTCCTTCTCGTACGCGACGAGCGGGATCATGATCTCCAGGTCCGGGGCCTCGCCCGTCCGCTCCCGCACGGCCCTGGCCGCCCGGACGATCGCCTTCGCCTGCATCTCGTATATCTCGGGATGCAGGATCCCCAGCCGCACGCCGCGCGTGCCGAGCATCGGGTTGGTCTCCACGAGCGAGTGGACGCGCTCGAGCGTCTCCTCCAGCTCCTCGAGGTCGTCCGACTCCTCCTGGCGCGCGCGCTCGGCCTCCTGCGCCAGGTCCTCGGCGCTCGGGAGGAACTCGTGGAGCGGCGGGTCGAGCAGCCGGATCGTGATCGGCAGCCCGCGCATGACCTCGAACAGGCCCTCGAAGTCGCGCTGCTGGAGCGGCAGCAGCTCGGCGAGGGCGCGTCGCCGCGCGTCCTGGTCCTCGGCCATGATCATCGCGCGCATCTTGGGCTGGCGGTCGGCGGCCATGAACATGTGCTCGGTGCGGCACAGCCCGATGCCCTCGGCGCCGAACTCGCGGGCCCGCTCCGCGTCCTCGGGGGTGTCGGCGTTGGTGCGCACGCCGAGCGTCCGGATCTCGTCGGCCCACGCGAGGATCGTCTCGAAGCGCTCGTCGACCTCGGGGTCGACGAGCGGGACGTCGTCGGTCGTGATCACGCCGAGCGACCCGTCGAGCGCGATCAGGTCGCCCTCGCTCAGCACCGTCCCGTTCACCCGCGCGAGCTTCTCCTTCAGGTCGATCTCGAGCTCGCCGACGCCGCAGACGGCCGGGCGCCCCATCCCGCGGGCGACCAGTGCGGCGTGGCTCGCCTTCCCGCCCTCCGACGTCACGATCCCGCGCGCCGCGAAGAAGCCCGCGACGTCGTCGGCCTCGGTGAACGGCCGCACGAGGACGACCGCGCGACCCGCCTCGGCCGCCTCCACGGCGCTGTCGGCGGTGAAGACGATCTCGCCCTTCGCCGCGCCGGGCGACGCCGCCACGCCCTGCGCCAGGACCCGGTAGTCGGCGTCGCGGCCGAAGGTCGGGTGCAGCAGGGCGTCGAGCCCGTCGGGGTCGATCGTGCACATCGCCTCCTCGCGCGTGAGCAGGCCCTCGTCGACGGCGTCGACCGCGAACCGGACGGCAGCCTGCGCGGGCCGCTTGGCGCTGCGCGTCTGGAGCATGTAGAGGCGCCCGTCCTCGACCGTGAACTCGGTGTCCTGCATGTCCTTGTAGTGCGCCTCGAGCGTGCGCAGGATCTCCATCAGGGTCTCGTGCGCCGCGGGCATCGCCTCCTTCAGCTCGGCGAGGTCGCGCGGCGTGCGCACCCCCGACACGACGTCCTCCCCCTGCGCGTTGACGAGGAAGTCGCCCGAGGGCTGCGGCGAGCCCGTGATCTCGTCGCGGGAGAACGCGACGCCCGAGCACGAGTCGTCGCCGGTGTTGCCGAACACCATCTGCTGCACGTTGACCGCCGTGCCCCAGTCGTCGGGGATGCGGTTGATCCGCCGGTACTCGACCGCGCGGTCGCCCATCCAGGAGTCGAAGACGGCCCGGATCGCCTGGCGAAGCTGCTCGCGCGGCTCCTGCGGGAAGTCCTCGCCGGTGCGCTCCCGGTAGAGGGCCTTGAAGTCGTCGGTGAGCGCGCGCAGGTCGCCGGCGGAGAGCTCCGTGTCGTCCTTCACGCCGGCGCTCTCCTTGCGGCGCCTGATCGCCGCCTCGATCTCGTCGCCCGGAACGCCGCGGCAGACGTTGCCGAACATCTGCACGAAGCGGCGGTAGGAGTCCCAGGCGGCGCGCTCGTTCTTCATCGCGCGTGCGAGCCCCTCGACCGACTCGTCGTTGAGCCCGAGGTTGAGGACCGTGTCCATCATCCCCGGCATCGACTCGCGCGCGCCCGAGCGCACGGAGACCAGCAGGGGGTCGGACGGGTCGCCCAGGCTCTTGCCCGCGTGCGCCTCCAGCTCGGCGAGGGCGGTGTCCACCTGAGCCTCGAGCGCCTCGGGCTCGGTCCGGTCGGCGCGCATGTAGGCGACGCACGCCTCGGTCGTGATCGTGAAGCCCGCCGGAACGCGCTCCGCCCCCAGCACCCGCGTCATCTCGGCGACGTTCGCGCCCTTGCCGCCGAGCAGCTCGCGCATCTCGCGCGAGCCCTCCGCGAAGTCGTAGACCAGCTTGGCTCCGTCCCCCATCGGCGGCGCCGGATTCTAGTTGGGGGTCGCTAGGCGACTCGGCGGAGGCGGACGTGCGCGTGGTACTCCATCGTCTCGGCGATGGCGCGGTCCGCCTGGCCGAGGGCGCGGTCCGACGCCGCCGGCCGGTCGGCGAGCGGGTTGGCGAGCGCGCCCACGAGGAACGAGTGCGCCTCCTGGTCGAGCGGGAACGATCCCGCCTCGCAGCCCGGGCACACGACGCCGCCGGCGCTGGCCGAGAAGCCGCCCAGGTGCTCGCGCTCTCCGCACGCGGCACAGGCCGCGAGCTCCGGGGCGAAGCCCGCCGCCAGGAGCAGCTTGACCCGGAACGCGAGCGCCTGGCCGCGGGTGGCGGCCGCCGGCTCGCGGTCGAGCAGCCGCAGCTCGTGGCAGAGCAGGTTGTAGGCGGCGCCGTTGGGCTCGGCGGCGTCGAGCAGGCGCAGCACCGCGTCGCACGCCTGCGTGGCGCGCTCGAGCGACTCGCGCCGCTCGCGCAGGTGCGGGTGGGCGTCGACGGTCTCCGCCGAGGTGATCGTGACGAGCTCGCTGCGGCCCTCGTGGGCCAGCAGCTGGACTCGGAAGAGCGGCTCGAGCCGGCCGCCGAAGCGGGACTTGACTCGCCTGACGCCCTTGGCGATTCCGTTCAGGCGGCCGCGCTCGCGGCTGTAGAGATGGAGGATCCGGTCAGCCTCGCCATAGCGAATCGAGCGCAATACCACCGCTTCTGTCTTGAAAGTTCCCGGCACTACCTACACTTTTTCGCAGATGCCGGACACGAACCGGGTAACCCTGTACACCACCGACCCGTGCGGATTCTGCCGCCAGGCCAAGGCCCTGCTCCAGAGCCGCGGGGTGGTCTACGACGAGGTCAACCTCGCGAAGGACCCGGTCGGCCGCGCCGACCTCGTGGCCCGGACCGGCCAGATGACGTTCCCGCAGATCGTCGTGGGCGAGCGCGCCATCGGCGGCTTCCGCGAGCTGCTCGAGGCCGACCGCGCCGGCGTGCTCGACACGCTGCTCGAAGCGGCCTAGCCGTCGAGCATCGGTAGCGCCTCGCCCGTCGGCGCGAACGGCGCACGGCGGTACTCGAACAGGTCTCGTCCGGCGGTCCCGCTGTACAGGATCCGGCCCTGGGTGACCGCGAGCTCGACGATCTCCCGCGGAGCCGTGAACGCCTCGACCGCCGGCTGCTCCCGGGTCAGGTCGACGCGAAGGACCCGGAAGACGCCGGTTCCGCTGACCCCGGACTGGTAGGTGTGCTCGACCCAGTAGACGTAGGGGCCGTCGCTCGTCACGTTGCCGATGCGGCGGATCGTCCCCGTCCTCCAGCCGTCGGTGCCGTCCGAGCTGTCGGCGAGGGCGATGACCCCCCAGCGGCGCGGGCGCGCCCGGGTAGCCGCCAGCAGCACGTCGTTGCCCTCGGCGTTCGTGACCAGGTTGGTCATCACGCGCCCGGTGATCGTGACGCCGCCCGGCTTGACGTCGCTGACTCGGCGCAGTCGCGTGGACCCGGCGGGCTGGAGGAAGACGCCCTTGCCGTAGAGGCCCCAGATGTAGTCGCCGTGGGTCACGTCGTACGAGGCGAGCGCCACGTCCGGGCCGGTGCGCCGCGTCACCTCCGGGCCGTCCGGGAGCAGCCGCTCGTAGAGCGAGGAGCCCTCGCGCCTGATCAGACCGACGCCCCGCCGGTCGCTGTCGGTCCCGAGGAACTGGTAGTACGGATCCTCCACCGCCGTCCTCCGGCCGGCGTGCAGGTAGGTCCGCAGCGGATCGTTGCCGTAGCCCTGGTAGGAGATCCAGGTCACCCAGCCGCCGGCGGCGCTCACGTACGAGACGCTCCCCGACGCGATCTGCCGCTCGGCCGCGGCGGCCGGCGCTGCCACTGCGGCGAGCGCCAGGAGCACGGCGGCGGTCAGCCTGGAGCGCATGCTCCGAGTCACGGTAGCTAGCGGCCCAGCGGGATCGGCTCGCCGCCGCGGTGGAACGGCGGGTGGATGAACTCGTAGAGGTCGCCGGTCTCCCTGTCGACGTAGTAGAGGCGTGCGCGCGTGACCACCACCGCCGATATGTACCTCGGCGGGGTGAACTCCTCGAGGTGGCGGTCCGACGGCTCGGGGTCGACCCGCATGATCCTGGTCGCGGACACGCTCCCGTCCGGCTCGAAGGTCCCCTCGAGCCAGTACGCGAAGCGTCCCTCGGCCTGCGGGCTGCCGACGATCCGGTGGTTGCTCCTGGCGAGCAGACGCCAGCGGTGGGGGTGGTTGCGGGACGCGGCGTACAGGCGGCCGTCGGTCGGCACGAAGCTGGTCATCGCGCGGCTGGAGACCGAGAGCTCGCCCGGACGCATCTTGCTGAGCCGCTCGAGCGCCGCGTTCTCGCCCCCGGCGCTCAGGTAGATGCCCCTCGGGTGACCCCTCCCGCGGAAGCCGACGATGAACGAGCCGCGGTGCTCGTCCACGGAGCTGAAGTTGCTCTCCGTCACGAGCGCTCGGCTCGTCGGGCCGTCCGGGAGCACCCGGTTGCGCACCGTGCAGGTCCCCACGTCCCCCGAGCTCGCGGCGCTGCAGTCGGCGCTCAGGCCCACGCCGCGACCCGCGCCGTCGGTGCCGAACGGCCCGAGGAACGGGCGGTCGAGCTTCGTCACCTCGCCCTTGCGCCAGACGAACTGCTTGCCCCCCCTGAACCACGAGACCCAGCCCCCGCCGGCCTGGAGGCCGTCGATCCTCCCCCTCGCGATCCGCTCCTCGCGCGCCGTCGCTGGAGCCGCGGCGACGAGCGCGAGCAGGACGAGCACGACGGCGGCCCCAGCCAGGCGCATGCTCCAACAACCCGCAGCGGTCAGCGGAGTCGCGGCCGCGGCTGGCAGCGCGTGCAGACGTAGGTTCCGCGGCCGGCGGCGCGCATCTTCGAGATCGGGCGCCCGCAGCGCTCGCACGGCTCGCCCGCCCGCGAGTACACCTTGAAGCGGTCCTGGAAGGCGCCCTTGGCGCCGTCCGGGTTGCGGAAGTCGTCGATCGACGCGCCGCGTGCGGCGATGCCCGCCTCGAGCACCTCGACGACCGCGTCGAGGAGGGCCTCGATCTGGGGGCGGCGCAGCGTGCCGACCGGGCGCAGCGGGTGTATGCGCGCCCGCCACAGCGCCTCGTCGGCGTAGATGTTGCCCACGCCGGCGACGCGCTCCTGCGACAGGAGGAACGCCTTGACGGGCGCGCGCCGGCCGGCGGCGATCGCGCGCAGGGCGTCCGCGGTGAAGCCGGGATCGAGCGGCTCCGGGCCGAGGCGCGCGCTGAAGTAGTCGTCGCGCGCGTCGCTTCCGAGCAGCACCACCCCGGTGCCGAAGCGGCGCGGGTCGGTGAAGAGCACCGAGTCGCCGCCCGAGAGCTCGAGCCGCACCCGCGTGTACGGGGCGTCGGCGGCCAGCAGGAGGTTGCCGGTCATCCGCAGGTGCATCACCAGGTGGACGTCGTCCTCGAGCTCCCAGACGATGTACTTCCCGCGCCGCCACAGCCGCTCGGTCCGGCGCCCGCGCGTGGCGTCGTCGACTGCCTCGGGCGGCGCCGGCTCCGACCAGCGGGGGTCGAGCACACGCG